>NZ_NVQC01000035.1 GCF_003044035.1 Candidatus Methylomirabilis limnetica | reverse complement strand
GGCTCTTCGCGTAATCGAGTGGGTGAATTTCATGTTTTTCAGAGTGCCGGGAGCATGGACGTGAGTATTTTCAGCCTCAGATATTCTTCATCCCGCAGCCCATACGCACGGCGTTGGATAACCCGTATCTTGTTGTTGAGTCCTTCAACGAACCCCAGCGAGACCTTGTTCTCCGGTTTGCAATACGCGGCGATCCCATCCCAATGACGCTCAATCATCCCGGCAAATTTCTCGTAGGGTTTCAGGCGCTGCCACTTCAGGCTGGCTTTCCAGTTCTCGAAGAAACGCCGCGCCCACGCTTCGCTCTTGTAATCCCACAACTGGCCAAACGATTCTTTCAGCAGGTATGCCGTGTTCAGCCGCTTGTTCGCCGCCAGCAAGGTCTTCAAGGAGCGTCTGCCGTCCAGCGTCAGATTCTCGTGGTTGGAAAGCAGCACGTATTTCTGCCCCTTGATATACCGCCTGTCTTTGCCTTGCAGCCGGGCGTATTCCATCTTTCTGACTGTATCCAGTGCCTCACCCAGATGCTTCATGATGTGAAACTTGTCGAAAAGAATGGCGGCCTGCGGGGCGCGCTCGTGGGTCACGTTGCGGAAGGGTTTCCACATGTCCATCACCGCAAGGCGAATACCGTTGGACTTCTTCTCTCCCAGCCAGTCATAGAACTGTCGCATGCTGTCCTCCGAACGGTCTGTACCGCCAAACCAGATCGGGCGTCGTCGGATCAGGTCGCTGACTACGATGCGATAGGTATGTCCTTTGCGGATCGAGATTTCGTCGATGCCGATGGCTTTGGGCGCCGGGGTTCCGGCGCGTTCCAGAAGGGCTGCCATGTATTGCGTGTCCAGTTCCTTGACGGTGTGCCAGTCCAGATTCAGTTCTTTGGCAACATCCTTGATGGTGCTCGCCCGACAGCGCCTGCCCACGTACCAGGCAAACCGCTTGGTATAGAAGGGATTGTCCGCAAGAACATCGAGCCGTTCGCGTTTCACTTTGCCGCATGTCCGGCAGCGCACGCGCCGGATTTCCAGTTCCAGATAGATGCGCGTGTCCCCGCAGGACAGGTCGCGCACCCGCCGGAGTTTCTTGTCGTACCAGCCGGAATGCGTACAGCCGCAGGTGTTGCAGACGGTTTTTTTGAGCGTCGGACGAGCGTGATGACCCGTGCCTTGTGGTCGCCAAAGACACCCCGGACAGTTTCCAGCGGCCGGAAACCGGGAAAGCGATATGCGTCGAGCAGGCGCTTGCGTTTGGTTGAAATAGCCATTGAGAAATCCTCCCGTTTTCTGCAAGGGGTGCAGACCGGATTTTACCAGATGCCACAAGGCTTACAGAGGATTTCATGTTAAATTCACCCACTCGATTACGCGAAGAGCC
>NZ_NVQC01000034.1 GCF_003044035.1 Candidatus Methylomirabilis limnetica | reverse complement strand
CCCCCCCCCCAGTCTGCGTGCGATGCACAGGCAGGCGCCCCTACGAAGATGTCATGACAGGTCAATGAACTACCCCGGAGCAAGCTACGGGGTATCGTCTTCTGTTATGGCCCGTCATTCCGTGCTTGACACGGAATCCAGTCGGGCCCGCTGGATACCGGCTTCCGCCGGTATGACGAACTCGCGGCAAGCTGCGGGGTATCAACCCTCAACGGAATGAACGGGTTGCGCTGTCAATCCCTGTTCGTGGGCCTCTCACAGTGATGTGTGCCTGATGGGGTCCTCTCGCGGCATATGGCGTGGGTCGGCGGGGGTAACACTATGGCCAGAGGGAGCCGGCATGGTATTACAGGGAGGCGTGGTTGAGTGACCCAGGTTCGACGGGCTCACCACGAACGGAATGTTGATGAATTTATGAAATACTACACTAGGAGGGTTGACGAGGAATGTCGGAACAGACCCAAACGATCTCAGAGTGATTTGAGCTAACGGTCCATTCCGGAGAGGTCCAGGCGGTAACACGATACAAAGCCTGCATCCAAGTAGATCCAGAGCCTTTGCATCGCATTATGGGGAGGCAGGTGACGCCCCACGCCACACGCTGTCAGGCAACCTCTCTTGTGTACCGAATCACGGGGACGCTTATTGTCCGGGCTGTTCGGCGATGCTTCGAGTCTTCCAGGAGTGCAGCTACCTGCCTGCCAACGTCCGCCTTGACCACTTTCTCCCCACATTGTGGGCAGACCCCTGCCGGCACATTCTCCATCACAATGAGTTTCCCTTTAACCCAGAACTGCTGCTTGACGCGCCTCTCTTTACAAGTTCGCCGCAGATGTGACATTCACCATAATCATACATAGACATAGATCGATTCCCTTTCATGTCCTCATTCTACCAGGCAGGTTGTGATAAAGAGAAGTTTCCCCCTTTCTTTGATCCGGCAAATGATTGCGACGGGGCGCCCGTCGATCGCAGCCCCAACGATTTCGTAGCGTGTTCCGCGGGGGTCACGGGTGAATCGCCTTCTAACCCTACCCGTGGCTATAGCCATCTCAATGTCTCTTATTACGGGGAGCATAAAATAGGGTCCTTCCGGAACGAGTGTGGGTGACCACAACCGGTAGTGGCTGGGTAAGGATGGATATTCGACATCAGGGAGCGATCCGACGAGACTCTTCTAGGGTCGAAGAGGAGACTGCGGCATGGAAGACAGGCTGTTGTATGCGAAGTTGCTTGGCATCGAGTTCCCGTGGCTGATCAGCAGAGTTCAAGTGGATATGCCGGCGGAGCGCATCGACGTTTGGGTCGAGGAGGCGTCGGGAGCGCGCTTTGCGTGCGCGGTGTGCCAACAGGACGCGCCGGTGTACGACCACACGCCGGAGCAAGCATGGCGACATCTGGATACCTGCCAATGTCGAACCTACGTTCATGCAAGTCTGCCGCGAACCAATTGCCCCAAGGACGGGGTCAAGCAGGTTCGATCTCCGTGGGCGGAACCGAGGTCGCAGTTCACGCGGTTGTTTGAGATGCGAATGATCGACACGCTCAAGGAATGTGACGTGACGGGTGTGACGCGACTTACGGGAACCTCGTGGGACGAGACCTGGGGCGTGATGATGCGTGCGGTCGACCGCGGACTGGCGCGGAAAGACCGGCGCGTGCCGGCGCGCATCGGCATTGACGAGAAGTCGG
>NZ_NVQC01000033.1 GCF_003044035.1 Candidatus Methylomirabilis limnetica | reverse complement strand
AAGGACCGACGCCCTGACCAGCTTCAAGCGGGGACGCTGTCGCGTCCTCGTCGCGACCGACGTCGCCGCTCGCGGCATCGACGTGGAGGGGTTAGGCCTCGTCGTGAATTTCGACGTTCCGCAGCTCTCAGAGGATTACATCCACCGGGTCGGACGTACGGGCCGGATGGACGCGACAGGCGAGGCCTACACCCTCGTCTCACCGAATGAAGAGGACACTCTACGCGCCATCGAGCGCGCCATCGGGACACGCCTGCCACGCCAGAAGGTCCCGGAGTTCAATTACGCTAAGACACCGACAGAGCGCTTTGAGGTTCCCCTTGCCGACCGCATTGCGGCTATCCGCACCCGAAAAGCGGACGAGCGGGTCCGGGCGAAGGCGAATGTAGCGCGTCGTGCTACGTCAGGGATTACGGCGGGTCCCGCCGCAAGCGTGACCGCGGGGCAGCACCCCACGAGCCCTCGCGCAGTCCGCCCACACCGCGTGACTGCAAAGCCGTTCACAGGCAAGTCCTTCAGCCGACCAGTGAGTGGACGCGTAAACGGGACTGCCGGCTGGCGAAGCACGGGCTCCACCACCGAGCCACGGAGCGTTCAGGGGGCGTAGAACACGTTTATTCGGGCAGGAACTGGCTTCGTGGTTAGCGCCACCAAGCCAGTTCCTGCCCGCTCCTCGCTCCAGGCAACGTAATTCCCTCCTCAGCCCCCACCCACACCCGGCTGTCTCAGTCTGACGATTTCAGCCTCGTCGGGTCTTTCACTTCTGTCCTCGGTGATTCAGTCCTCCTTTAGATGCAACGAGAAGCAAGAAGTGGTACTCTTGCTCCACCTAAACTCCCGCATCGGCATATACATGGCTGGGTCACTCGATGAACCTTACGGATTACCAGGCCAAGCACTTCGCGCATGAGCTGACCAAGTGCTGCCCATCTGACAGCCTGGAGAAACTGGCCGGCCAAAAGTAGGTCAAGGCCTTAGAATCTCAGCGCAATGCGAAACGCCGCGCACTCTTCGACGCCCAGGACGAAATAGATCATCGCCGGGAGCGGCTCATTGCCGAGATTGAGGGCAAGTTGCAGCAACGCGTCTCGCAGACGACGCTGTTTTCGATCCGGTGGACGCTCGCATGACTCGAAGTGTCCACTTGACAGCCATTCGCAATAATGCGAACATGTGACGCGCCTAGCAAGAGAGCGATTCGGTGTCCTCAACTCGTGTAGTGTTCTATCGGGAAGATGACGGTACGGTGCCGGCGCTCGAATGGTTGGACACCCTGTCGCCCAAAGCTCAGGATAAGTGCCAAGTTAAGATCGAGAGACTCCAAGAACTGGGGCACGAACTCCGCCGCCCCGAGGCAGACTATCTCGGAGACGGCATCCACGAGCTGCGGATTGGGCTACAGGGGGTGAATTACCGAATCCTGTATTTCTTTCACGGGAAGGTTGCCGCTGTTCTCGCCCATGGTCTGCTCAAAGAGCGTGTGGTGCCGACACGCGACTTCAATGAAGCGCTCCGGCGGAAGCACAAGTTTGAGCGGGCGCCGGAGCAGCATACCTACCAGGAGGTGTGACGATGCCTAAAACCAAGAAATCGGCCACCACCGATGCCGTGGAAATTCTCCACCGTCGCTATTACAAAGGCAGACCCGAACGGCTCGCGGCGCTTGAGGAAGCGCGCGCCAACGACAGTGTGGCCCGGCAAATTGCCGCCCTGCGCGTCCAGGCCGGGTTGACGCAACGCCAACTGGCTAAGCTGGTAAGTACTACGGCCTCCGTCATTTGCCGGCTGGAGAATGCGGACTATGAAGGTCACTCACTGGCGATGTTGAATAGAATTGCCGCCGCACTGAATCAGCGGGTGGAAATCCACTTCGTACAAGCCGACAAGCAAGTTCAGCACGCGTGAAGAGTGTTGATGTCCCCGGTACGTTGGGTGCTGCGTTGACTGCGCGCATGACCAAGGTGGAAGAAGCCTGGATCAAGGAAGCGGAACACCGGTTTTCCGCGTGGCGGCGCGGGGAGCGGACCGGAGTCCCGGTTTTCGGTTCGGACTTGAGAAACCGCTGAGCGCCTATGAGGCGATCGTAAAGAAGCAAATGAATAGAGAGCACCCAGGCGTAACCATGGGAGAAAGAAGGAGTAGGGGATGATCGGAAGGATGCCCGTTTTCATGAGCGTGGTGCTGGGTTTGGTCCTCACTATGGGGTGCGAGGTGAAGCGCGAGATTCATCTCACAACCGTCAATGTGCGAGCTTCAGCCATTTACTGCCTCTTTGATCCATCCTGTACGGTGACCGCCACCGACAGTCTTACCACTCCTATCCCTATGTCGGCTGGGGGAACGAGTTTCCTCCATTCCCGCACCTTCGTGGGCAAGTCAGGTACGCCGGCGAGCGGTCTGTACGGGTATGAGTACCAGATTGATCTCTCGAAGGCCGTTGAGACCATGGTTGATGTCAAGGGCGTTGCGACCAAGAACCTGTCGTGTCTGGAGTCTGTAACGCTTGAGTTCGGCTCCTTTATTGACCATCTTGATTACAATGGAGATGGGAAGGCCGGAGATGTGCTCTATGTCGTCACTGGCGACGGTCCTGGAAGGATAGGCCTCGGATCCGTGCACAAGTGGAGCAATAGGATCATAGTTAACTTCGACTCCCTTCTCTGCGTCGGGGGGTCCAGTCACCAAGGCGACAGCACCTACTTCTTTGGCCTTGTCTCTGCGCAGCCGCCAACGTCTGTTGCGGCATCTATCAAGGAGACGGTCGGCTTAGCCTCTGAATCGCCAAAACTCAAGAAAGAGCGACGACACGACGTGCTGGTACGCGTGCCCCAGACAGGCACGGCGAGTGAGCCAGATCGTCCAGGAAGTCCTTGAGATCAATCCTGGAAAATAGGGAAAATAATTAGGGAAAATAGGGACAGACACAATACTGTTCGGCACATAATTTGCCGCTACTGAGCATGGAGTAATAAAACAGGTGTGATTTCTTCCTGACGGAATACCCCTTAAAAAAGTTTCATGAACCCCTTCATTTTTGCTGGACTCACGCGTTTTTTTATGTGATATTCCACGGCATGGAACAATCCATGACCGTAAATGTCCAGCAAATCCGACAGCTGCTTACTGCCAACCCCGACTGGCACCGCACCCGCCTCTCTTTGGAGATTTGCAGGTTGTGGAACTGGCAAAGTCCCACAGGGCAATACAAAGACATGGCCTGCCGCAGCCTCCTGCTGAAACTGGAGCGAGCTGGCTCTATTGTGTTGCCTCCCCGCCAGGGGAAACTTACTTTTACGTCCCGTCCTTCTTATCCATCTGTTCCATATCGAAAGGAAGGGATCAGCGACAGTCTCAAGGCATTGATTCCCCTTCGGATCACGGTTGTAAGCCTCAAATCGGAGGATTATGCGCTGTTCAACTGCCTCTTGTCACAATATCATTACCTGGGTTACCGTGGCGCTGTAGGGGAAAACATCAAATACCTGATTCGCGATGCTTCGCACCGCCCCCTGTCCTGTCTCCTGTTTGGCCATCCTACAGAAAGGCAATCTCACTGCCGCAACCTGCACCGATTGCCATGGCGCTCACGAGATCCGACGAGCTGCCGATCCCGCCTCTGGCGTCTTCAAGCAGAACGTCGCCGTCACCTGCAAGC
>NZ_NVQC01000032.1 GCF_003044035.1 Candidatus Methylomirabilis limnetica | reverse complement strand
TACGGGTTATCCAACGCCGTGCGTATGGGCTGCGGGATGAAGAATATCTGAGGCTGAAAATACTCACGTCCATGCTCCCGGCACTCTGAAAAACATGAAATTCACCCACTCGATTACGCGAAGAGCCGCTATTTTAGGCTCTGAGTAATAACAAGAAATTTGTCTGAATGCGGACGATGGCAAACGCTGCACCTGTGCGAGCCTATCCAGCCTTCCGACAGCGAGCCGCCCGAACCCAATCCGAGTCTATCAACTGGGCTGTGGACTCCCCTACATCTCGGTTTAACACGTGCGTGTAGCAGGAGCCGGAACAGTCGCTCAGGGAGGCGGGAGAGTGACGGCTTCTTTCATGCCCAGGGAATGCATTTGTACTCAAGATATTAAGTCAGGATCAAACGCCTGCACGCATGGATCAACCGCCTTAAAACGCAATCGGCTGCACCCGATAGTTACCCGGTTTTTGAAGTCAGTTCCCCCTCGATATACCGATGGATGATGCCGGAAATGAGAGTTTGATAAGGAATACCCAACTCCATCGCTTTCTTTTGAATGCCCTTGTAGTCATGGTCATAGAGGCGTATGGTTATACGTTTGTTCTTTACCAAGGTCTTGCTGGCAGTCGCCTTTATGGCTTCAAGTTCCTTCTTGGCCGGAGTTGAAAGTTTCATCAGCCCTTTCTCATAGGCATCAACAATGACTTTCTCCTCTTTGTTGTATTTCATGTGTCGTTAACCCTCCTGCTCCTTTTTGTATGCTTGGGTTGCCTTTCGACTCGGGATAATGGTCTTCAGAAAGATGTAATCTTTTTCGACAACATGAGGAACAAGGTAAATGTATTCCTCCACAATCACGAAATATATTCTCTGTCTGGGATAGTTCTCTTGATCGGGGTGACCGGCAAGTTTCCACACGTCACCTCGGGCCAGATGAAATAGTATCTTTTCGAAGGAGATCTCTCTTTCCTCTTTTAACCACTCGTTCTTCTCGGAGTCCCATTCATATCTCATGTTTTATTTGTACATCTTTTGTCTGTACAAGTCAAGGTAGCCTTATTTGTGCTCATCCCACGCCAGAGAACTCATTGGGCTATCGTTTACCTGGAGAAAACCCAGAAGAGCCAGAACATTATGGTGTGAGAGAACCATCATTGATATTATATTGTGACGTAACTACAAGGTGTTTAGGCTGTAGGCTGTAAGCTGTAAGCTGTTAGTAATTGCGCATGGTGCGTTCCTACAGACTAAAAGCCTACAGTCTATCTACCTGAATAGTTACCAAGGGGGCTCAATTAGGATGGCTCCTCCCCCTTGATGGGGGAGGATGAAGGTGGGGGTGTGTTCGGAGGTTTCCGGAGCGTAACCCATGGCGTCTCTTGGGCTGTATGGACGCGTGCTTGTCACCCGCTGACATGTAGTGCAGAAAATCGCATGATCAGGGCTGTAACTGCTTGACGTTATTAGTTTTCCATTCTCAAACTGCGTAAGATGGGTTAATGCCGAGCGGGCTGCGCGCGTGAAAGTAGCGGGCGAGCAAGGCATTCGGCATCTGCCGGAAGAAGTCTTTGGTCGATTAATGCCGCGCAGACACTCACGCACCTCCACTGTCGCCAGGGACTACGCAGAAATTACGTAGCCCTTTTCCCGGAATAGCTTCAGGCAGGCATCGGTGACGGCTGGGTCGTAGGCGGTTCCGCGCCCGCACTCGATCTCGGCGAGCGCTTTGTCGATCCCGAGCCCCGGGCGGTAGGGCCGATGCGAGGAAATCGCCTCGACCCCGTCGGCCACCGCCATGATGCGCGCTTCGAGCAAGATCGCGTCGCCCTTGAGCCCCTGCGGGTAGCCGCTGCCGTCGCTGCGCTCGTGGTGCTGCAGCGCTACATCGGCCACCGGCCAGGGAAACTTCACGTCCTTCAGCACGTCGTAGCTCGCCTGCGCATGGCCCTGGACCAACTGGTATTCGATCGCGGTCAGCTTCCCGGGTTTGCTGAGAATCTCCAATGGAACGGTGATCTTGCCGATGTCGTGCAGGTGGCCCGCGACTCGTAGCCCCTCCTGCCGGCGCGCATCGAACCCAAGTTCGGCGCCGATGGCAACGGCGATCTGTGCCACGCGGCGCTCGTGGCCGGCGGTGTAGGGATCGCGCATTTCGCTCAAGGTGGTCGCCACGTTCACGGTGCTCATGAACGCGGTTTCCAGTTGCTCGACATAGCGCTTGATCTGCTCCTCGGCGCGGCTCTTCTCGGAGATATCCTGCATCAGCCCGATGATTGCAGGCCGGCCTTGGTGGGTTGCCCGGGTGGCATGCACCCCTACCTCGATGGGAGAGCCGTCCCTGCGCACGGCGCTGAATTCGTAACCGACACTCGGATCGCGTTCGAACTGCCGGCGTATGCGTTCGGTAACGGCACCGCGGTCCGCCTCGGGGACCATGATCAACCGGTGGCGGCCGATTAGCTCCTCGGCCGATTCGTAGCCGAAGATCTCGGCGAAGCGTGGGTTGACGTAGGTGAACTTGTCGTCCTGGATAATGAAGATGCCGGTGATCGACTGCTCGACCAGGCCGCGGAACTGCTGTTCGCTTTCATGCAGCGAAGCGGTCCGCTCCATGACCCGCTCTTCGAGTATCCGGTTGTGATCGGCGAGAAAGTCGCTGAACTCCTTCAGGCGCAGCAGGTTATGCACGCGGACGCGAAGCTCGTTGCGGTCCACGGGCTTGGTGACGAATTCCTCCGCCCCGGCTTCCAGCCCGCGCAGCCGCGATGCACGGTCGTCGAGCGCGGTGACCATGATGATGGGAATGGCCTGAGTGGCGGCGTTTGCCTTGAGTAGGCGCGCCAAATCGTAGCCATCGATGCCCGGCAACATGATGTCCAGCAGGATGATGTCCGGCGGACTCTGCCGCACGAGTTCGAGCGCGCGCTCGCCGTCTACCGCCTCCTGCACCGTATAGCCCTCGGCCTCGAGCATTGCGATCAGCAGCCTACGGTTTCTTTCATCGTCGTCAACCACCAGTATCCGCGCGGTTTTCTTCGCTTCGTTCATGATTCTTCCCGTATGGACAAACGCAGCGTGAAGGTGCTGCCTTTGCCGGGTTCACTTTCTACTTCGATCGTGTCGCCGTGCAGCCTGGCCAGCCGGTGCGCGAGCGCCAGTCCCAGCCCCACGCCGCCGTGCCGGCGCGCCAGGCCGGAATCGAGCTGGACGAGCGGATTGAAGAGCTTCGGCAGGTCCTCCTCCGCGATCCCGATCCCCGTGTCGGTCACCGCAATCTCCAACCAGCGATCATCCCGCCGCGCTGGCGATCGAGCGCGGCTACGTACCGTATTCGACCGACGCGGACTTCGCCCGCTTTCCGGGCCTTCGCTGGGTGAATCCCTGCGGCAAATAGCGCTGCCGCGCCTGCGCCGCGTGCGGCAAGCAACATGCACAGCCGTAACGCGCGCCTCATTCGTTCCTCCCTTCCAGCAGCGCCGCGACACTCGCCAGAAACTCCTTGTAGCGGATCGGCTTTTCGAGATAGCCGTCGAAGCCCGCGGCGAACAGCCGCTCGGCGTCGCCCTTCATCGCGAGCGCGGTGAACGCGACCACCTTGAGCGCCGCGGTGCGCGGATCGGCGCGCAGCCGCCCGAGCGCGGCGATGCCGTCCATGCCCTGCATCTGCACGTCCATAAGGACGAGATCGGGCGCATGCGCCAGCGCGGCCTCGATGCCCTCGGCGCCGCCCCCCGCGCTCAGCACCTCGTGGCCCGCCTGCTGGAGCGCGGTGACGGCGAGCCTGAGGTTCAGCGCGTAGTTGTCCACCACCAGGATCTTCGCCATCGGTTGTGCTCTCAGTCCCCGGCGCGCTTCGGCAGCGCGCGGCGCGGCGCGGCGCCTTCTAGCACGGCGGGTGCGACCTCACGCCAGGGCAGCCATACGCAGAATTGGCTGCCGGCCCCGGGGCGGCTCGCGACGCCGACCGTGCCGCCGTGCAATTCGGCAAGCCGCCGCACGAGGAAAAGTCCCAGCCCCGTGCCGCCCTGGCGCCGGGCGACGGAGCTGTCCACCTGCATGAACGGCTCGAACAGCTTCGGCAGGTACTCCTCGGCAATGCCCACGCCGCTGTCCTCGACCGTGATCGCGAGAAACTCGGCGTCCTCGCCCGGCGGCAGCGCGATGAGCCGCCCCGGCATGGCCTCGTCGAGGGCCACCTCGATGCGCGTGCAACGGCGGGCGCGCAGCATCACCGTGCCGCCATCGGGGGTGAACTTGACCGCGTTCGCGAGCAGGTTGTAGGCGATCTGCTTCAGCTTCCGCTCGTCGGCGAGCATGGCGCCGAGCGCCGGATCCAGGTGGGTGTCGAGCCGGATGCGATGCGCCGCCGCCTTTTCCCGCACCACCAGCGTGCTCGCCTTGAGCAGCGCAGCAACGTCCACCGCGCCCGCTTCGATCTGCAGTAACACCGCCTCGACCTTGGAGAGATCGAGGATATCATTGATGAGCGAAAGCAAGTGCGTGCCGGCGTCGAAAATGTCGGTGACGAAACCGCGCTGCTTCGCCTCCAGCCCGCCGAGCACGCCGTCCTTCAGCATCTCGGAAAAACCGATGATCGAGTTCAATGGCGTGCGCAACTCGTGCGACATGTTGGCGAGAAAGTCCGATTTCGCGCGGCTCGCCTCCTCGAGCTGCAGCGTGCGCTCGGCCACGCGAAGCTCCAGCGAGGCGTTGAGGTCCAGGATTTCCTGTTCGGCCCGCTTGCGCCCGGTCTCGCGCGCGTAGTTGTCGAGCGCGAACGAGACATCGGCCGCCATTTCCTGCAGCGTCGGCAGCATGTCGTCGGTGAAGTAGCCGGGCTTGCCGGAATACAGGCGAATGACGCCGCGCACCTCGCCTCCCTCCCGGATCGGGAATATCCCCGCTGCCCCGATCCCGGCGCGCCGCGCGGCCTGGTGCCAGGGCGCGAGCGCCGGGTCCGCGAGAAAGTCGTTGCAGATGACGTGCTCGCCGGTGCGCAGTGCGCGCCCGGCGAGATCGCCGCCGAGCGGATCGGATTTGTCCCGCAACGCGTGCACCTCGGCTGCGTACCCCGCGTCCTCGCCGTATACCGCGGCCATCCGGATCAGGCCATCGGCCGGATCGATCAGGCTGATCGAAGCGAAGAGGAAGTGACCATGCTCGACCGCGATCCGGCAGATGGCCTCGAACAGCTCGCCGCTGTTGGGGGTGCGCACGATCGCCTGGTTGGACTGCGACAGCATGTTGTAGAGATCGGTGCGCCGAGCGAGCGCCCGCCCGGTGCGCCGCTCGTCCTCCATCACGCCGAGCATCGAGCGGCGGGAACGCTCGGCCCGGTCGAGGCTCCGGCGCAGTTCGTCCTGCACGCGACTGCGCTCGACGATCTCGGATTGCAGTTGCACGTTGCTCCGGCCCAGCGCATCGGCTGCCAGGGCTAGTTCTGTGTAATGGCGCACGCGCTGGCGCCGCCAGATCAGTCCCAGGGACACGCCGGCTGAAAGAAGCAGCGTAGCTACCATGCTGACGGTCAGCCACAGGGCCTGTGCGAGCGACTCCATAAACTCCGCGGTGTCGATACGGGCTACCAGGAACCACGCCGTACCGGGCACCGCGCGCAGGGCCGCGATGACCGGCATTCCACGGTAGTCCGTTCCTTCGACAATTCCCACTTGTCCCAACGCAGCCTTTACTGCGGGCAGTTCCGTTCTGGTCAAAGGAAAGCGCATCGAGAGCGCGGTATTCTTCTGAAACCGGAGCTCGTTCAGAAACAGCACGTCGTTGCCGTCGCGGCGCACCAGCAGCGTCTCGGCGGTGCGGCTGAGCGTGGGCCAGCGCTCGATAGAGGGATAAAGATAGTTTTCGGGGTCGATCCCAAACGTCACGATTCCCAGCGGCCGGCCGCCGGCCGTTGCGTCGACTATAGGAACACGCAGCAACAGGCGGGGCTTACCCCCCGGTTCATCGCGCTGAAAATACTCCAGACTGATCTTGCCCGACAGCAGGGCCTGGCGAGCACTTTCGAGCGCGCCGACGGCGATCGGTGCTTCGGGAACCGAGATCCGCGCCACGCCCTGCGCATCGATCAGGGAAACCCCGACGTAGCCATAGGCGTCCACGATTTGCCGCAGCCAGGCGTGAAGCTGGTCCTGCGCCCTACCATTCGGCGAGACCCCGAACGCGCGCCGCACCAGGTCGGCGAAAACGGGGTTCCGCTGAAGCAGCGTTGCATCGCCAATGCGCTCTTCGCGCCAGCGTACCAGATCGCTTACCTTCAGCTCGGCAATGGCCGATAGCTGGCGCTCGATCTCGGCGCGATGCTGTGTCACCTGACCGCGGAAATAAATTGCGCCGGTGGCGACCAGGCCCGCCGCCAGGAGCGAAAATACCAGCACGAACGAGCGCGTTGCGCGCAGGGTCTCCGGGTCAATTTGCCCGCCGGGAGCCCAGGCACGCGGCCCGGAGAGCGCAAGCAGCGCCGTACCGAGCGCCGCCAACGCGATGCTCGTCGTCAACGCGGGCGGTATGAACCGTCCCGCATAGAACAGTGGCGTCCCGAAAAGATAGCCAAGAAGGAAAACTACGCTAGCAGATAGCATGAGCGCGGCGAGCCAGAAACCTGCCATCGCCGGCCCTGGCCGGTCGGGGGATGACCAAAGCGATGCCACCAGCGACAAGCCTCCGGCCAGGACACATAGCGCCGTTGCCGGCGAGATATGCCCAATCGGCGAGTCGCCTACCGATCCGGCAATGGCGATGCCGAGGTGTTCTGCCTCAAGCCGTATGCCCAGATAGGAAAGGCAAAACAGCAGCAGTCCGATGATTACAACGCCCGATCCGATGGCGACGCTTGCCCAGTGAGCGCTGCGGCGTAGCGGCGCCCCGGTATTGAAGAACACCGCGGTGCCCAATAACACCAACAGCAGCGCGGTGCTCGGCGCCATCGGAATCCAGCCCGGCCCCAAACTGGCAAGCTGTGGCAGGTCCAGAACCCATCCGGCAATAGCGACGCACCCGAGCGCGGCCGCAATCGCTGCGCAGGTCCGAGCGATCAGGCTTAAAATCTGTTTTCCTGCCAGCGGCTGAATCTCGCTCACGGCAACTTCCTTATTCTTACTGTTTCACAAAATTCAAGAGAAACTCCTTCCCCCTTGACGGGGGAAGGTTGGGATGGGGTGAAAACGTTGCGAGTCATGATAATTCTCACCCCCACCCTAGCCCTCCCCCATCAAGGGGGAGGGAATCAGCTTTTCTGACGCAGTAAGATTATCCAAGATCACGCAAAACCGGCCGCATGAAAAACGGAAAAACGGGGTCAGGTCTGAATGGCACTTACTTAAGGGTAGATAGCTCGTCACCCCGTGCTACGACACGGGGTCCAGGTGAATAAGGAATTCATTCTCGCCCTGGATTCCGGCCTGCGCCGAAATGACGGAGTTACGAATTCTTCAGTATTACCCAGCATTTTCGCTTAAGTAAATGCCATTCGGGTCAGGTCTTGCCTTAGCGCACATGAGCGCAAATGCGTCAATGCAAGACCTGACCCCGTTCATGGCTTGGGCTTCGCTGCCTGCGATTGCGCCGGCGCGGGTTCCTCGCTGGGATAGCGCGCCGGCTCGTCCAGGCGGCGGCAGAGTTCGTTTATCTCGCGCTTGAGTTCCTGCACGCGGTCCTCGCGGCCGAGCCCCACATCCTCCCAGCGCCGCAGTTCGTCCAGTTGGCTCAAAAGCGCGTCTTGCGCCTGCTTGCGCTCGGTGATGTCGCGTATGATTCCGGTGAAAAAGCGCCCTTGCGCGGTTTCCCATTCGGACAGCGAGAGTTCCAGCGGAAACTCGTTGCCTCGCTTGGTCATGCCGTGCAGTTCGACGCTCTTGCCGATCACATGCCGCTCGCCGCCGGCGAGTACCCGCTGCATTCCGCCGAGATGCCGCTCCCGGTAGCGCTCGGGTATCAACAGGGTGAGCGCTTGACCGATGACCTCGGCCCCGGTGTAGCCGAACATCCGTTCGGCCCCCGCGTTCCATCCGATGATCGTGCCAGCGGCGTCGGCGGTGACGATGGCGGCGTCGGCGGTTTGAGTCACTGCCCGGAAGTGCTCATCGCTCGCCGCGAGGGAGGCCGTACGTTCCAGCACCCGCTCTTCGAGTATCCGGTTGTGCTCGGCCAGAAAATCCTGGTACTCCTTCAACTTGAGCAGATTCCTCACGCGCGTCGTCAGCTCGATTCGGTCCACCGGCTTGCACAGGAACTCTTCCGCGCCCGCCTGCAGACCCGCGATGCGGGATTCCAGGTCGAGCAGAGCGGTGAGTATGATGATGGGAATCGGCTGCGTGCGCGGGTCGGCCTTGAGACGCCGGACCACTTCGAAGCCGTCCATGCCGCCGGGCAGCAGGATGTCCAGAATGACGAGATCGGGGAGCCGGGCCGCCACCGCCGCCAGGGCCGCCGCGCCGTCCGCGACCATCGTCGCCGCAAGGCCGTCGTCGGCCAACAGCGTCTCCAGCAGCAGGCGATTGTGCTCGTCGTCTTCCACCACCAGGACGGTTCTTGGAGCGGACCCCATCACGGTATCTCCTTGGTTGATCCGCGCTCGGCCGCCGCGGCCGAGGCAGGCGGCGCGAGCGGCAGCCAGACGGTGAAGCAACTGCCCTGGCCGGGCTCGCTTTGTACCTCCACCGCGCCGCCGTGCAGTTCGGCCAGGCGCCTGCTGATAACGAGCCCGAGCCCGGACCCCTCGTAGCGGCGCGCCCCCGCTGCGTCGAGCTGGACAAATGGCTGGAACAGCTTGTCGATGTCCCCTGCCGCGATGCCGATGCCGCTGTCGGTCACCGCGAATTCCACTCCGTCCACTTCCGTGCCGGCCTGCGTCCGGCGCGCGTGCCGCGCCGACAGCGCGACCTTGCCGCCGTCCGCGGTGAACTTGACCGCGTTGGAGAGCAGGTTGTAGAGGATCTGCTTCAGCCTGCGCGCGTCGGCGCGCATCGCGTCCACCCCGGGGGCGATCTGCAGCGCAAGGTTGATGCGGTGTTTGAACGCGCGGCCCTTGACCAGGGTCAAGCAGTCCTGCAGTAGCGCCGGCAGCGTGATCTCGCCCGGTTCCAGCGCCACCTTGACCACCTCCAGCGTGGCGAGGTCGAGGATGTCATTGATCACGGAGAGCAGGCGCCGCCCGCTGTCCAGGATTATGGAGGCGAATTGCGTCTGCCTCGCCTTCAACGGCCCCGCCTGGCCTGTCGCCAGCAGCTCGGCGAAACCGATGATGGAATTGAGCGGCGCGCGCAGCTCATGCGAGGTGTTGGCGAGGAACTCGTCCTTCATCCGGTTGGCGTATTGCAGCAGCAGGTTCTGGCGCTCGATCTGTTCGGACTTGCGCAGCAGTTCCTCGCCGTTGCGTTCGCTGCGCTCGCGCAGCCGGTAAAGGTCGGCGAACACCGCCACCTTGGCGCGCAGGATTTCGGGAATGATGGGGCTCGCGATGTAATCCACTGCTCCCAGCGCATAGCCCTGCAGCCTCGTGCTGTCGGCGTCGCGCTCGGCGGTGACGAAGATGATCGGCAGATGCGCCGAGCGCGGCCGGCCGCGGATCATCGTCGCGGTCTCGAAGCCGTCCATGATCGGCATGTTCACGTCCAGCAGCGCCAGCGCGAAATCCTGCGCCAGCAGCTCGCGCAGGGCTTGTGCGCCGGAATCGACCGTGGCGAGCGCGAGGTCCAGGCCCTCCAGCGCGGCGGCGAGCGCGGCGCGCTTGCCCGGGTTGTCGTCCACGATCAGCACCCTGACCGGCGTTTGCTTCTCATTCATCGTGCGCCTCTTTCCGATATTCCCCGGCATCGCTCGCGCTAAATCTACACCACCCGCACCTCGACATGAAGTCCAAGAGCGTTAGCCGCTGCCTCGATCTGGTCGAGGCGCGATGCGTGGTTAAGATTGAATAGGCGATCTACCTGTGGCAGGGGCGCAGCCTTTATTGACTGCCCACTATGCCGATTTTATGCTATGAGTCATAAGTCTACCCGCGCGCGCCCATCCAACGGGTTTAAGCCAGAACTTTGCTTCTCTGCCTTGTTTGCCGACATGAACGTGCGGTCGCTCATCGAGATCAGCCTCATAAAACCAGAACTTGTAATCCTTGACGCGCATGACAACAGGTATATGGCTTTCTCAGCCGGCATTTTAGCATGAAAGCAGAAATTTATAATGTACGTCAAACCACCCAGGAACAGCGATAGACTTTGCAACTACTCGATTCTTCCCGTCATTGCGAGTACCAGTAGGGTGCGTGGCAATCTCAGTGCAACAATATGAGATTGCTTCACTTCGTTCGCAATGACAACTTTCTATAGCTGTTCTTTGGAACCACCCAACTATTGACTAGTTATGAGGTATACTCCAAGCATTAGTGGCTGGCAAGCCTTTTTTCAGTGACGGTGACTCTATTCTGACGGAAGAGCCAGAACATTATGGCCGGAAGGAATCATCATGATATTATGATGGAACGTGGCTAAGCGACCCATGCATTGATTTCGAGGCGGTTATTGCTTCGAAAGTCCCCCCCCATCCTCACCTTCCCCCTCGTGGGGGAAGGGACGCCTCACGCGAACTCCCCTTGAGGGGGGAGAAGGGACGTCTTACGCTAACCTCCTCCCCCCTTGAGGGGGAGGATTGAGGTGGGGGGTGATGTTTCCGGCGTATCCAGTACGGGGCAGGCTTGTCAAGCCCGGAATGACAATCAGAGTAAAGAGACTTCTGGCACAGTACACCAGGAGGGTTGACGAGGAATGTCGGATCAGACTCAAACGATCTCAGCGAGTACTCCCGTGACGGGCTTGGCGGGCCTGAATGCTGCTCAGCGGGCGGCGGTTACCCACGGCGATGGCCCTTTGCTCATCATTGCGGGCGCCGGGACGGGGAAGACCACGGTGATCGCTCACCGGATTGCCTACCTGATTACCGTCAAGCGGGTCCGGCCGGAGCAGGTGCTGGCGCTGACCTTTACCGAGAAGGCGGCGGCTGAGATGGAGCGGCGCGTGGATCTGCTGGTACCATACGGGTTCACCGATACCTGGATCTCCACCTTCCACGCCTTTGGAGACCGCGTGCTTCGGGATCACGCCTTGGTGCTGGGGCTGAGTCCGGACTTCCGCCTGCTCACGGCGGCGGAGCAGGTCATCTTCTTTCAAGAGCATCTGTTTGAGTTTCCACTACACTATTTCCGGCCGCTGGGTAATCCGATGCGGCATGTTCAGTCGCTGCTCCAACTGTTCAGTCGAGCCAAGGACGAGGATGTCGGTCCCGAGCAATACGCGAGCTACGCAGAGGAGCTGGCACGTCGAGCGATGGCCTCTCCCGATGATAAGGCTCTGGCGGAGCGGGCAGAGCGTGAGGTAGAGATCGCCAGAACCTACCACCAGTACCAGGAGCTGATGGCTCGGAACGGGAAGCTAGACTTTGGCGATCTGATGACGCGGACACTTGCCTTGCTTCGGGAACACCCGCTGGTACTCCAACGGTTGCAGGAGCGGTTCCGGTATATCCTGGTCGATGAGTTTCAGGATACCAACTACGCCCAGTTTCAGATCGTAAAGCTGCTCACGGCCTCCCATCGGAATGTGACGGTGGTGGGGGATGACGACCAGTCGATCTTCAAGTTTCGAGGGGCCTCAATCAGCAACATCCTCAGCTTCCGCCGGGAGTTCCCCGAGGCAGAGACGGTCGTCCTGGTGGAGAACTATCGCTCGACGCCAAGCGTCCTTGGCGCCGCGTACCGTCTGATCCAGCACAATAACCCGGACCGCCTGGAGTACCAGGAAGGCATCGACAAGCGTCTCAGACCGTGCAGTGGTGACGGCCCGGCTGTTGAGAGCATGGCCTTCCAGACCTATCAGGAGGAGGCCGACTGGGTGGCCGGGAAGGTCGAGGAGCTCGTCGAGGCGAACGCGTGCGCGCTTGGCAGCATCGCCATTCTCGTTCGGAGAAACAGCGATGCCGATCCGTTGCTGCGGGCGCTGAACATGAAGGGGATTCCGTGGAGCTTCAGCGGCGCCAGGGGCCTGTACGACAGGGAGGAGATACGGCTGGTGGTCTCGTTCCTTCGCCTCCTGGCTGACCCACACGACTCCCTGAGCCTCTTTCATCTGGCCGGCTCCGATATCTACGGAATGCCGGCGGCGGATCTGACCCTCTGCAACGCCTACGCGCGTCGGAAGCATCGGAGCCTCTACGAGGTGCTGCTCGATCTGACAAGGCGGCCTGGTGCCGTGCCCGAGCTTTCCGGGGTCTCGACCGAAGGGGTCGCTGCTGCCACGGCCATCCTCACCGACCTGCATCGGTATCTGGAGAAGGCGGTTCGGGAGGTGACGGGACGTATCCTGTACGAGTTCCTGATGGAACAACCGGGCTACGGGAAGAGACTGCTTCATTCGAACTCCCCACGGGATCACCAACGGGTCGGGAACCTTGCCCTGTTCTTTGGTCTGGTTCAGCGGTTTGGCGAGGTAGCGCCCCAGGACCGCGTGGCCGGCTTTGTCCCGTATCTGACGATGCTGATCGAAGCAGGAGAGAACCCGCCCGTCGCGGAGGGTGAGGCGGCGGAGGAAGGGGTGGCCGTGCTCACGCTCCACAAGGCCAAGGGGCTTGAGTATGAGGCGGTGTTTCTTGTGGGCCTGGTCGAGAAGCGGTTTCCCTCGATCGATCGGCGGGAGGCGATCCCGCTTCCTGATGAGCTGATCAAGGAGACGCTGCCGTCCGGCGACTTTCACCTGCAGGAGGAGCGGCGCCTGTTCTACGTCGGCATGACTCGGGCCAAGCGGTACCTGTTCCTCACGCGGGCCAGAGATTACGGGACAAAGCGGGAATGGAAGCGCAGCCGGTTCCTGGTGGAGGCGCTGGCGCTGCCGAAAGAGGAGGAGGAGCGCCCCTGGCGAGGGACGCCAGAGGCGGCCATAGGTCGTTACGCGCCGCCGCTCCACACCGCGAACGATCTCGCTGTTCGGGCCGACACCCCGCTCAGCCTCTCCCACTATAAGATCGACGACTACCTGACCTGCCCGTTAAAGTATAAATACGTCCATATCCTGCGGGTGCCTGTTCTCAGAGATCACACGGTCATCTATGGCGCCGCGCTGCATCGGGCCGTCCAGGCGTATAATACCCACCGCATTGCTGGGCAGACGATGTCGCTTGAGGATTTAATTGACACCTTTGAAGCCCACTGGGTCAATGAAGGGTTTATCTCCCGGGAGCATGAAGAGCGGCGACTACAGGAAGGTCGGGATGCCCTCACCCGGTTTCATGCTGTTGCCGGGATAAGGCCACCGCCGACGTCTGTCGAGAAAAGGTTCAGCTTCCAGCTCGATGACGACATCGTCACCGGCTTTCTGGATCGGGTGGACGAGCGTGAGGGCGAGACCGTGATCATTGACTATAAGTCGTCGTCGGTCAGGGATCACAAAGCAGCAGACAAAGGGGCCCGGGAAAGTCAGCAGCTCGCGCTGTATGCGCTGGCTTACTGGAAGTCGGTGGGCCGGTTGCCGGATCGGGTGGAGTTGCACTTCCTGACCTCTGGCGGCGTCATCGTCGGCCATGCGGTGAAGAAGGAAAAGGAACTCGATCAGGCGATCGATCGGATTCGGGAGGCCGCAATCGGGATTCGTGGAGGCCTCTTTCAGGCGAAGCCCAGCCAATGGGTGTGCGATTTCTGCGCCTTCAGGACCATCTGCCCCGCCACCGTATGGATCGGGGAGCGCCAGGGATGAAGATCGGCATCGACCTCGATGATGTCCTGGCCGATTCACTCCCGCATTACCTGCAGGCGTTTAATGAGCGCTTTGGCTTCGAGGTCAGGCTTGCCGATGCGGCATGGCGGATCGCCGACAGGTTTCCACAGATTCCTCGCCAGGAGGCCGATGACTTCTTCTCGACACTGATCGAAGACGGTTTCTTCTCGGCCCGTCCGCTCATACCTCACGCGAAAGAAGCGGTACAGGCGTTGATCGAAGACGGCCATAGTCTGTACATCATCACAGGCCGAACGCTTCGAGACGAGAGGATCACGATGGACTGGCTGACGCGCGTCGGCGTACTGTCCCACTTTGAGGCGGTCGTTCACAGGGCGCTCGACCCGGTGGAGCGCCACAAGTCGGGTGCGGCATCAGCATTAGATCTCGGTCTCTTTATCGAGGATGAGCTGGCGGTCGCTCTTGCCGTGGCGGAAACGGCTATCCCGATCCTGCTGTTCGACTACCCGTGGAATCAGGGCCCGCTCCCTGGCAACGTGCGCCGGGTAGGGTCATGGGGCGAGGCACTGACGCGGATAGATGAACTGAACGGGGGTCAGGGAAATCGATAGCCCTGCGCTCCGCTTGCCTCTGCTGCGCCGGTATGGTAGCGTACAATTATCGTAACTACTTAGGTAGATAGACTGAAGGCTTTTAGACTGTAGGAACGCGCCAGGCGTTTTCGAATACGACGCGAAAACGATGGATACCGAAAAGGTTCTGGGCGCCTTGATTCGGCCCATGTGCAACGACTAACAGCCTTCAGCCTAAACACCTGAGTAGTTGCCATTTGTCGATAAAAAGGATCGACCGTTCAGCCCCGTACGATGGAGTGCACGTCGATCATCGGTGGAAGGGAAAATTGGTGGCACGAGCAGAGGGTGAAATGGGTGATCCTGAAAGCAATCCAACGATCGCGATCGGCCAGCTCTTGCAGGACGCCAGAACGGCAAAGGGCCTCACGATCGAGGCGGCCGCTGCCGCCAGCAAGGTTCCTCTCTCCTTCGTCCGATTGATGGAGCAGGAGCAATTCCACCTCATCCCTGATCTACTGTATATCATCCGGTTTCTAGGGGAATATGCCGTCTTTCTCGGCCTTGATCCAAAGCAGGTCGAGGCGCAGTGGAAGGATCAGGAGCATTCGGCTAGGATGAGTGAGCTATCGCATCCTGTGTCATCAATAGGCCAGCAAATCGATCTCCGTCGCCTGCTCCCGTTCCTACTGCCGGCTGCCGTTGCGATTCCACTGATCTTCATCGGGCTTTCGCTTTTCTCCGGGCGACCACCGGCGCCGTCGCTAGAGTCTCAGCAAACGGCCGAGCCGACCCCGGAGGCCGGCACCGCGACCCTACCAGGACCTCAATCCGTCGCTGTTGACGCTGGGCAGCCAGAGGGGGTGAACCCGGTCCGCCCACTCACTGATCCCGCGGCGCAGAGGCCTCAGGGTCAGCCTTCTCGCTATACGCTCAAGGCTGAGGCGAAGCAGGAGACATGGCTTGCGGTAGCAGCAGACGGGGCGCCTCGTAAGGGGGTCCTGCTATATCCGGGTCAGACGGTGCAGTGGTCAGCGGACAGGGGGTTTGTTGTGACCATCGGAAACTCCGATGGGGTGGCCCTTTCGCTGAATGGGCGGCCGATACTGTTGAAGGGGGCGCGGGGTCAGGTAATCCAGAATCTTGCCTTACCTGAGAACGGCGAGCCGCCTCTCGCAGGGCAGTAAGGCGTGGGGTCGGGATGAATCCAGGAATTACCCAGGATAGTGAGGGTTCCATCAGTCGGCGTTTGAAGGTCGGGATCGTCCTGAACCTCCTGTTTGCTCTTACCGAACTGGCGGCAGGTCTGGCTGCTGAAAGTCTCGCCCTCATTGGCGATGCGTGGCATAACTTTAGCGATGTCATCGGGCTGATAATCTCATGGGTTGCGCTCCGGCAGGTGGAGCGTCCCGCCAACGAACGAAAGACCTTTGGCTATCACCGGGCCAGCATCCTGGCCGCCCTTGCCAACGGGATCGCCCTGATCGGCATCACCCTGTGGATCTTCTATGCGGCCATCAATCGGCTGGGATCCACGGTTGTACCGGATGCGCCAGTGATGATGGCGGTAGCAGGGATAGGGTTTCTGATGAATGTCGGAGTCGCCCTGTCGCTTCGGCGGGGGACCCGGGATCTCAACATTCGCAGCGCCTTTCTGCACCTGCTGAGCGATGGGTTCGTGTCGCTTGGCGTCGTGGCGGCCGGGGTCATCATACTGCTCAGTGGCTGGAGCCTGATCGATCCGCTCCTGAGTTGTGTGATCGGGCTGCTGGTTTTGGCCGGATGCTGGGACATCGTGGCAGAGACAGTGAATGTGTTGATGGAGGGCGTTCCGCGCGGGGTTCAGGTGGATCGCCTCTTAGGGGCTGTGCGCAGCTTCCCGGAGGTCGAGGATGTGCACGACCTGCATGTCTGGAGCTTGAGCTCCCATGTCTATGCCATGAGCTGCCACCTCCAGGTGACTGATCTCCAGGCCAGCCAGGGAAATCGGCTGCTCGACCGGATCAACCAGATGCTGAAGGAGCGCTTCGGCATTGCCCACACCACCTTCCAGCTTGAAGCCGAGGCCTGCACGCTTGAGCAGGCATGCGTCCTAAATGCAAAGGGACCAGCAGCCGTTCTCCAGCCCCACTAAGGCACCTTAGCTCGCTTCTTTCGGCTATCCGAATTGACTTGTGGAAACATCCAAGGTTCACCCCATAAAATAGGAAAATAGGGACAGACACTATTATCGGGTGCTCGCGGTCATGATCGTGCCTGCTACGGATTACCCGAACCGTTGCATCCGACCACCCGTATCATGTGAGACAACGAGGGAATGATCGCCAGACGGTCTTTCGGAACGACAGCGATGCGAAGGCACACGATGACAGAGCGGCCGCTGCGAAGAGACGGGTTCATATGGGAGGTGTGCAGGAAACTGGACGAGTAATACACGTGTGGCAGAGGGGAAGACCAAGAAAGGATTTCAAGAAATAGTGTCTGTCCCTATATCATATGTCCCTATATCATACGTAATTCAATAACTCTGATGCGGGTATAGGCGCCTATGCACCTGACTCCAGTGACCCCAACCAGTAGTATCGGCGGAGCGATGTAAACCATGTCCAGCTTGCACACATGCGCCCAGCCCGGGAGAGAGGGGTGCCCGGGTATCGCGTGCGTGATGGGATGGCTGTGGCCAGTTATTTTTCGTGCACCAGCCGGATTTGCAGCTTGCAACCCACGGCGACGGCGTACTTGCGCAGCGTGGCGAGCGAAGGCGAATGCTTGCGCGAACCGAGCGAAGTCTCCACTCGCGCCAGCGCCGGTTGCGAAACCCCCATGCGCGCCGCGACCTGTTCCTGCGTCAGGCCCGCCCGGTGGCGGGCTTCCAGCAGCACATCCAGTGCGGTGAACTCGTCCTGGATGGATTCCCAGGCGGCGCGGAAATCCGGGTCACGCAGGTCGCGTTTCAATGCCGCCTTGGGATCGTACGGAACCGGACGGTATTTCGTGTCACGTGCCATGTTGCAGTACCTCGTTCATGCGGTTGCGGGCGATTCTCAACACTTTGGCCGGCGTTTTATCGGACTTCTTCACGTAGCCGTGCAGGATCACGATGCGCCGTCCGATCAATGTGCAGTGGAAGGCGCGCCCGATGCCTTCCGCACTCTTGACGCGAATCTCGAACAATCCGCCGCCCAACGCGCGGGTATGCGGCATGCCGAGGTTCGACCCATGGTCCGCCATGCGCAGCGTCAACGCGCGATAGCGCGCCTTCAGCCCCGCCGGCCACGCCTCGATGTCGGTTTGGACGGACGAGTTGAAATACTCGATGACGTAACCCACGACCGGGAATATAACATGCATGTTATATCACGTCAAGTGCAGCGCCTTGGCAGTATAATGCTCCCCGAAAACTAGACAGGCAATAAGGTGGAACAAGGGCGCACAGTTGGGGATTCCGCCATCAGAGACAGGCATCCGCACATCGCTTTGGCGGTCTTTCGCAGAGTGGAAATCCTAAAGTGTCTTAAAAATAGGGACAGACACTATTATCGTGACAATTCGTGGTGCTCGCGGTCATGATCGCGCATGCCACTGATTACTCGAATTGTTGCACCCGGCCACCCGTATTATGTGCGGCAACGAGGGAATGATCGCCAGGCGGTCTTTCGGAACGACAGAGATTAGAATTTGCACGATGACAGAGCGGCCACTGCAAAGAGACGGGTTCATCTGGGAGGTGCGCAGGAAACTGGACGAGTAAGACACGTACTGCAGAGAGGAAGACCAAGAAAAGATTTCAATAAATAGTGTCTGTCCCTATTATCCCTGATCCGGTCCGACAAGCGGGCATAGCAGCGCGATGTCGTACTGGTACGCCTGAATGGTGAGGGGTCGCCTGCTTTGACCTTGGGCTAGCGTTCGAAGGCGGAGAGTGTCTCTAGCCAGCTAGAGTTGGGCGTGATCAGTTATTGGGGAAGAGAAGGGTGCGTGGATCGATCCGAGTGATCTCGGGGATGGTATCGAAGTGCGTGTCGGTGCTCAGAATCGTGCGCAGGCCGCCGTTGAGCATGGTCGCTGCATGGAGAGCGTCGCGGACGTTGATGTGGGGGTGGTCGTTGAGGATCGCGAAGGCACGGTCGAGATCTGCCTCGAGGACAGGGAGGACCTGCTCACATAGGGCCTTGAGGTGGGTGAAGGCGTGAGCGGCCACCTCATGGCGCCCAATGGCATAGTACCGGTGCAGTAGCTCCTGGAAGACCTCCACGTTGGTGACGACCTGGATGGTCCCGGCCTCGACCTGCCTCAGTGCCGCTACACAGGCGGGCTTGAGGGGATGGTCTGTGCCAATGGCGTACATGATGATGTTGGTGTCGAGGAAGAGAGTCTCAGCCGCTGCCATGACTGGCCTTGTGAGAGAGGTATTGCTCCTCCCAGTCGTGATACTCGTCTGGTGCCTCGGTTTCGGTGAGAGAGAGGAGGGCCTGGACCGCCTGGGCCTTATCGTGGGAGCGCTTCTGCTTGAGATAGACCTCTTCGGCGGCATCGCGAAGCAATGCGCCAAGCGGTTTCTGTTGTTGTTCGGCGATCGCCTGGAGATCCCGGTACTGCCGTTCCGTCAGGAGGACCTGGGCTTTTTTCTCATATTTTCGCATCAGACATAACCTCATAGAGACTGTATCGCATGTATGGTATGTCTGTCAAGGCTCTTGAATACTCTAGAGAGTATCTGACCAAGCGTATGAGGTTGGGAATATCTGTGCGGAAACGCATGCGTGGCGGTCTGAACGGCGTAGAATGACTATTATACGCCGTCCAAAGGATTGGAACTGAGACTGAGGAGAGGCAGGATTTTCTCTGAGAAATCCGTGAGTTATCGGCTTGTAAGGCAGGTTGGTCGTGTTAGATGGGGTCCGCGCCGACTGCTCCGTGTTTAGGGCGTCATCATGACGCCAAAACTCTTGACGCACGACTTGTGCGTATTCCGATCAAGGGGGTATCCACTTCACTTGCGGGCTTTTGAAGCCCCGACGGACGGCCCCGATTTGCCGCCAGATGTTGATCAACGTTTCAGAGTGCCCAGAGCGAGGCGCTTCGGGGGCTACCTGCCTCAAGGCGCTTAGACTGCATCAAAGTCGGGGAAGACCCCGATAATTTTACCAATATTTAAATTATGCTTGGCACAATTAAGCATAATGGCATATATTAGCCCAACTTTAAATATACCCTACTGAGGGACTGAGGGTCGGAGAATCGGTTGGAGTCGAACAAAGGGAGCGGGATATGGGTCCAGGATCGTTCCAGTCTTTGTTGCATCAGCGCCGCGTTCAGCAACCCCTCATCCTTCAGCGTGCCCACAGCCCACGTACTACCTCGTCGGGGTTAGGCCCCAGTTCCCACCCTTCGGCAGAGTTCGCCTTTCCGCGTCCCATCCCCTGTTTCAATACAATGGTATCTCCTTCTTGTTCTCTGAAAGGTCTGTAGCCCAAGCGAGGGTGCGAGCTATGGGAGAGGACAGAAGAGTTCTGGTCGTTGATGACGACGAACATGCCCTCGAAATGATGGCCGAGTTTCTCCCGACGCTGAGCTGTGAGGTTCTGCTGGCCCATGATGGGGTGGAGGCTCTTCAGCTCTTCCAGGCGGAGCGCCCTCCCCTCGTTCTCACCGACCTTCAGATGCCCCTCATGGATGGTCTCGCACTGATGAAGGCCATCAAAGAGTTCAGTCCACGGACCGAGATTCTGATCCTCACCGGTCACGCTGATCTTGGATCCGCCGTCGAGGCTGTTCGGCAAGGCGCTTTTGGTTATCTCCTGAAGCCGGTCGATCTTCAGACGCTGGGCCGCCAAGTGAAACAGGCCCTGGAGCGCTACCGACTTGTCTCCGAAAAGGAGGCCCTACTCGATGAGTTGGAGCAGCGAGTGGAGAACAGGACCCAAGCCCTCATTGAAAGCCAACAGCGACTCCGCGCGGTCTTCGACGCCATTGCCGATTCCCTCATTATCGTCGATCAGAACTTGATGATCTCGGTCGCCAATGCAGGCGCTGCCGCACTCGCCGGGTCCCCGCTTGAGGCCCTCATCGGTCGAATGTGTTACCGGGTCCTGTTCGGCAGGGAAGAGATCTGCGACGGGTGCCCGGTCCTCGAGACCTTTAGCAACGGTCGGGCCGTCTCACGCTCAGTCTCGCAGCAGATGCCGGACGGGAGGTCTCGCTATCTGGAGGTGTCTAGCTATCCACTGGCGTACGAAGGGAAGCGACCGATGGAGGCCGTCGAACTGATCAGAGACGTCACGGAGAAGGTTCATCAAGCGCACCACCTCCAGAATGTAGAAAAGCTTGCGTCTGTGGGCCAACTTGCCGCGGGACTGGCCCATGAGCTGGGCAATGCGCTTGCCATCATCGGGGGATCAGTCCAGGTGCTCCTCAAGCAAGCGGCCGATCCGTGCCGCGAAGGGGGCGAATATCTGGAGGCGATCCACCGAAACGTGGCGGCGGCCGACCGGACGATCCGAGGGCTCCTGGCTTTTGCCAGACCACAGGCGCCTTGCTTGGAGGTGATGGATCTAACAGAACCCCTGGATCGAGCGTGTCTTCTCCTCCGAGGGGAATTCGCCAAGCATGGCGTGCAGCTCGTGAAGCAGTATGCCCCCGACCTTCCCCGTATGAAGGGTGATGTGGAGCAACTCCAGCAACTCTTCCTTAACCTCCTCCTCAACGCCATCCAGGCGATGGACGATGGTGGAACGATCACGATCAACACAGTCTTCGATTCCCCAGAATGGCTGCGGGTGGAGCTGGTGGACACCGGCTACGGCATCCCCAAGGCAGACCTCGACCGCATCTTTGACCCTTTCTTCACCACCCGGGAGGGGGGGACGGGGCTGGGCCTCTCCATCGCCCACCGCCACGTGGAGGCCCACCTGGGGAGGCTGATGGTGGAGAGCGAGGAAGGACAGGGAACCCGTTTCACCGTCTTTCTGCCAACCGCGATCCCGCAGACGGTTTCGGGGGGGGGGGGGGGGGAACGAGGGCGGGAGCGCCCCAAGG
>NZ_NVQC01000031.1 GCF_003044035.1 Candidatus Methylomirabilis limnetica | reverse complement strand
TACGGGTTATCCAACGCCGTGCGTATGGGCTGCGGGATGAAGAATATCTGAGGCTGAAAATACTCACGTCCATGCTCCCGGCACTCTGAAAAACATGAAATTCACCCACTCGATTACGCGAAGAGCCATTCTAAGAAAACTATGATGTAGTTGTCAATTTCAATGCTGGAGTAGCAGTCTCCGTAGAAGTATTATGTTCCACCATCCTATCCAACATAGGATTTTTGAAAGACCAGATGTGGACAGCATTGTTGAAATCTCCCCCCGGCTTAATACATGCTGGGGCAGGCTCTCACCCCTCTTTTCCAAAGAGGGGTATTCACTCTACCTCCCCCTTTGAGAAAGGGGGATTGAGGGGGATTTGAAAGTAGGAGTACAGGATAAGGATACGCGCCAAATACCTCATCATGGTCCATCCGGCAAGGCCGACCTACAACGGAGTTCACCTTACAGCGCGGCGTCTGATTCTGTCTTGACAAGTGCGCTCCCTAGCCGCCGCCGACTCAGCGCCATCTCCAATGCGTACGTCCCCAGGCCGACTGCGGTCCAGAATATCTGGTTGATTCGCAGGATCATCGAAAACGCCACGCCCTCGCTGAAGGTAAAGCCGATTGCCCTTTCGAAGATCAGCGCGCGTGTCAGCTCCTGAGTCCCGAGCCCCGCCGGAACCATGAAGATAATGCAGTCGAACCAGCTTCCGAAGAACCAGATCGCGGACGCCTTGGTCCAGTCGTTCACGCCGAAGACAAACCAGAGGAAGAGCCCCGCCTGCACGATCCCCATCATACACGCCAGGGCGTGCCAGAACATCGCCAGGATCAGATCCTTCCCCTGCTTCTCGTAGTGACTGCGCAGCCGGCCGTCCAATTCGGCAAGGTTCGTCTCGACCCACTCGCGCGCCTGCCGCCCGGCAACAACCCCTACGGCACGGCCAAGAAACCCACTGAACCACCCCTGCCGCTGCACGACCAGAAAACCGATGAAGCCGCCCCACATAGCCGCGCTCGCGGCCCAGAACGTAAGTTTCAGGCCCAGGTCTAGCGGCGTCCAGAACAGGACCACCGCAGACCCCAAAAAGGCCATCCCGAACTGTACGATGCCGTACGTGAACTTGTCGATGATCACTACTCTCGCCGCCTCGCTACGCGAGACGTGCTTTTCCAGGAGCATCACCTTGACCACCTCACCACCAAACCCGGAGGTCGGCGTGATGAAGTTGTACGCCGCTCCGGTACAGCGCATGTACAACAGGCTTACCAGCGGCACCTTCGGGCTGTCCGGGCTGAAGCAGTAGCGTGTCGCTATGGCGCGCATGACGTCGCCCACCCCCTCCAGCGCAAGGAAGAGGACAATCCCAAATCCGAAGTGTACGACTCCCTCCCACAGCTCCCGCGCTCCCGCTTTATAGATCAGGTAGCTGAAGAGTACAACGCCGGCGAGCGGCGCAAGAACGTGGAAGATTCGGGAGCTGCGCTTATTCGTTTCCTGGCTCATTGCCGGTCCATCTAATGTTCGGTGAGTTGACAGCAGCGGTTGCAGATTGGCAGGAGGCCGCCCTGCTCCGACAGCATCCGCCGGAAGGTCTGATACTTGTCGCCGAACCAGATATCGAGAAACGGCTTCTCGTTGACGTTTCCCATCGAGAGCGGCTCGTCCGTAAAGAGGTTACACGGATAGACGTGACCGTCGACGTCGATCGTCGGCTCAAGATAGGGTACCGGGCAGTGGGTGCGCCCGAGATTCCAGTTGTAGTCCGTATATAGTTTTGGAATTTCCGCCAATGGGATCGATGGGAGGTGGTGAACGAAAAAGTCGTAATCCTTGGTCTTGAGTTGGCGGATCGTCTGAGCGATCTCCTTCGCCTCCTCCTCAAAATCGCGATAGTCCTCAACGAACCCTGTCCAGCTCGTGGGGCCGCTTATATCGAAGTACTTTGCGATCATCTTATTATAGGCTTCGCCATTGGCCGTGGAAACCCAAATCGGGTTCGATTTGATGCAAAGGACGTCCAGCAACCCCTTCCCAGCCAGCTCCTCGCAAAGCTTATATGCCGACAGGGCCTTGTTGTGGCGCGTCATGGTGAAGCTCACATGCACAAGCGGCGTATGACGGTTGCGGCGCTGCCGCTCCATAATAATCGCCTCCAACCCCTCCAGCATCTTATCGTACGCCCAATCTGCCTGGCGTACAAAGTTGTGCGCGTCCTTGTCACCGTCGACCGACACATGGATCGCATCGATCCCCGTGTCGATTAGCTCGCGCGCATACTTTTTTAAGAGTGTGCCGTTGGTGACAGGCTTCACGAAGAGACGGTGGCGCTTGAGCATCCGGAAGAGCTCGATGATCTGAGGATAGAGAAACGTCTCGCCACCCTCCAAATCAACGTATCTTAGACCGTGTGGCACAAGCTCCTCCACAACCCCCTCGATTACCTGAAGATCGAGTTTGCGCTGGAGCTTGGCGGTATCGTAACTGAAGTACGTCCCCGTATCGCCCCACTGGCCGCACATCTTACAGCGGAGGTTACAGCCGTAGATGACGCGCAGGTCGAGCTTGACGGGATAAAAGGTCCCCTTCTCAGGAAGGTTATTGTTCGCGAGCTGTCTGACAGTTTTGTCGTAGGCGCTCCTTCGGAGGACGAAGTAGTAGTAGCGCGGGTTTTCGACAACGCCCTGAAAGAGGCGCCAGTAGAGGCCGACTTTTGACATACATTACCCCTCACGCCCCAAACTTCTTGAACCTCAGAGCGTTGGCCATTGCCAGGGGCATAAGATCGATTGCCGGCATTCTCCCTAAAGGTCCCTGAGCGCACTCTCTTTCCGTAAATCTGCCGACCCCGGCGGAACGAGACCATCGTGACCAGAGCAGGAATGGCACCGGATGCCAGCTATGGCCTTTAAGAATAGCCGGTGTCGAATGATCGCCGGTCACGATAAACACATCGGGGTGGAAATTCAGGAAATCCGGAATGCGCCGATCCAGCTCTTCCAGCGCGGCAACTTTCGCGTCAAAGTCGCCATCCTCTCCGGCTCGATCAGGCGCCTTGAAGTGTACGTAGAAGAAGTCATGCTGGTCGTAGTTCCGGGACAATGCGCGTAGCTCGTCATCCAAGTCGGCACAAAAGGGTAACGCATCCATCCCGATTAGCTTGGCGAGACCGCGGTACATCGGATAACAGGTAATCGCTACCGCCCGGAGCCGCAACAGATCCGGAAATGCAGGGAGCTGTGGCGGCGCGGCAAATCCCCTGAGTAGCACCATATTTGCCGGCTTTTCATCCTTCAGTGCCTCACGCGCCTGATCCAGGAACTGATTGACAAGCTCCGCCGTCCGTTCCGCTCCTGGGCTGACAACCTTTACAGGAAGGGGTCGCTCACCTGTGACCAGAGGATCGGATTCGGAGAGGGCATCAGAGAGCCCCTCCCCCCGAAACACGACGACAAACCGATGCTCCTTGACGGGCCTGACAATAACCTCCACCCCCTCGATCCTGATCTGATCGAGCTTGACACAGAGGCGCTGGCAGGTCTCAGTCGTAATTCGACCGGCGCGCCGGTCGACGACTCTTCCCTCCTCATCAAGCGTGCAGAAGTTACCTCGACTTGCCACATCGCTTGAACGAAGTTCCAGGTCGATACCGCACGCTTCAAGAACCCCTCGTCCGATTTGGTATATAAAAGGATCGTAGCCAAAGAGAGCGAGATGCCCCGGTCCACTGCCCGGGATAATCCCGGGACCCACCATGTCGATTAGACCGCAGAGGGAGCGCGCTGCAAGGGCATCAAGATTGGGGAGTCTGGCCACCTCCAACTCACTTCGACCATCCGTCTCTCTCGGCAGGCCCCCCAACCCGTCAGCTACCAACAGAACGATCTTGGAAGATGAGGAGATGGCTAGCTGTTTAACAAGTGTTAGATCCATGAAGGTGTCGCCTCCGGACAGCGCTGCCAGGCAATGACGTCGAGGACAATCGGATGGGTGATCAAAACAGGAGGACCGCCACAACTTCCCCCTTCTCAAGGAGGTCTACATTGGCAGGTATCTCGATATACCCCTCTGCGTCTGCCATCGAGGTGATGGCGCCCGACTCCTTGAAGGCCGGGACAACCTCCCCGGCATCGAGGCGGACCGGCAGGTATTGGTGCCGCCCTATCGTTGAGGTGTACCGACGGGACATCGGGGCTTTCAGTGAGGCGAGAGAGCGCGGGCTCAGTCTTGCCATCTTCCGAAGCGCGGGGGCCAGGATCCCATAGCCGTTGGTCAGACATGACGTGGGATAGCCCGGCATCCCGAGCAACAGATGGCCTTCCACAATGCCGCACATGGTGGGCTTTCCCGGCTTGACAGCGATGCCGTGAAACTTCAGCTCCCCCATCCGCTGTACCGCCTCCAGCATCATATCCCGCTCTCCCACAGAACTGCCCCCAGACAGGACGATGAGATCGTACGCGAGGGCCTCTCGGATCGTCGAGATAGTGGATTCCAATGTGTCCTTCATGATCGGGAAGATGTGCGGAAGACCACCGTTCTCGCTGATGAGCGCAGAGAGGGTATACGAGTTGATGTCGTAGATTTTCCCGGGATTGAGAACCTCTCCGGGCATGAGGATTTCGTTTCCGGAAGGGATCACGGCCACCTGGGGCTTCTGATAGACTCCAACCTTTTGCAGCCCAAGAGCCGCCAGCACTCCGATCTTGCTCGGGTCCAGGCGTACCCCGCGTTGCAGGACGAGGCGGCCCTGTGGAATGTCCTCGCCCATCGGTGAGGCGTGCTGTTGGGGATAGACAGGCTTGTAGACCTTCACCTTGGTGCTGTCCAGCTCCGTATCTTCTACCATGACGACGGCATCGGCGCCATCGGGCATCGGGGCTCCAGTCGCCACCTGGATGCAGCTCCCGGGGAGGACGCTCCGATGGGCGGACTCTCCGGCGTGAATCACCTCAATGAGTTCCAGAATCTTCGGTGAAAAGTTTCCAGCGCCGAACGTATCCTCTGCCCTGACCGCATACCCGTCCATGGCCGCCCGAGCAAAGGGCGGGACATCCATCGATGCGCAGATATCTTCGGCCAGAACCCGGCCGACCGCCTCAAGCGGCGCCACATGCTCAGTCCGCTCTATCGGCTGGGCCGCATCCATCACAATTCGCAGACCCTCCTCCAGGTCGAGGAGGGTCTTCATCGGTTTCATCACCATGATTTGCGTCTATCGCGTCTGTTGCGTCTATCGCGTCGTTGCACTTGGCGCCTCGCACCCCGAACGTTTCGTCACCCCAAGTTCTCCAGGTAGCGCTCGGCATCGAGGGCGGCCATGCACCCCGATCCGGCGGCGGTGATGGCCTGCTTGTAGACATGGTCCTGCACATCGCCGGCAGCAAAAACACCGGGGATGCTGGTCATCGTCCCGTGATGCGTCACAATATAACCTCGCTCATCCATCTCTAACTGCCCCGAGAACAGCGCGGTATTAGGGGAATGCCCGATCGCAACGAACACCCCATCGCAGTTGAGCGTCTCCAGCAATGTCAAACCATCGACCCTGGTTGTGATCCCGGTTACCTTTCCTTGTGACACGTCAAGAATCTCTACAATCGTTCGATTCCACAAGAACTCGATCTTCGGATTCTTGAAGGCCCGTTCTTGCATGATCTTCGACGCTCGAAGCTTATCGCGCCGATGAATCAGCGTGACCTTCGTCGCGAACTTCGCGAGGAAGATCGCCTCCTCAACAGCCGAGTCGCCCCCGCCCACGATAGCCACGTGCTGATCTCTAAAAAAGAAACCATCGCACGTGGCGCAGGTCGAGACCCCATGCCCCAGCAGCTTGCGTTCAGATTCGAGCCCGATCAGATTCGCCGAAGCGCCAGTCGCGATGATCAGCGCATTGGTCTGACGCGCTTCATTTTCTACGGTGATGGTAAACGGCCTTCTGCTCAGATCCACGGCCGTAACATCCCCGCTCAAGAACCTCGTGCCAAACCGCTCCGTCTGCTGTCGCATCGAACGAATCAGGTCAGGTCCCAGGAGCCCATCCGGGAATCCCGGATAGTTCTCTACCAGCGTCGTCAGGACCAACTGCCCACCGGCCTCGGTTCCTTCGATCAGGAGGGGACGTAGATTGGCTCTGGCGGTGTACAGGGACGAAGTCAGGCCTGCCGGACCTGAGCCAAGGATGATTACATCTTCCACTGGATCACTCATCTCAGGCAGAGGGTGCCGTAGCCCCTACCTCCACCTTCTCGGGCTCGGGAACCGGTGGTTTTTCGGGAACTGACGGCCTTTCGGGGGTCGTCGGAGAGGGGAAGTAGCGGTCGGCGGTCAGGGTCCGTAAATCGTAGACCAAGCTACTGCGATCGGCTGAGCTGAGTTCGCCGATCCGCGTCCACATCGTAATAGCGTCGAAGGGGCACACCTCGACGCAGAGGTTACAGTACATGCAGAGGTTGTGATCGATGGCAAACGCTGACGGGTGACGGTTCTTCCCCTTGCCGGTACCGGTGAGCTCGATACAGCGGGTGGGGCAGATTTTGGCGCAGGCCTCGCAGGCGGTACACTTGAGCTGTCCGGTAGATTCCTCGATGGTCAGTACGTGGCGGTTCAGCGCGCGCAACGGTTGCGGCCGCTGCTCATCGGGATACTGGACGGTGATAGCACGGGTAAAGAGGTAGCGGAGCGTCACCCACATGGAGCGAAGAATGCTCGCGCTGCCGCCGAACAGGTCTGAGAAGTAGCGTCCCATGGTGCCCCCCTTAGGCCGCCACCAGGGGCGTGGGCAGGGTCGGCCGGCCGCCTGGTTTGCCGCGCGCGCCGCGGGTGATCTGATCCTGGAGGGTGAGGATACCGAAGATGAGCGCCTCAGGGGTGGGCGGGCAGCCGGGAACGTAGACATCGACCGGGACAAGCAGGTCCACCCCCTTCACGACGTGGTAGGTGTCGTAGTAGAATGGGCCACCGGAGATGGCGCAGGCGCCCATGGCAATCACCCACTTGGGGTCAGGCATCTGCTCGTAAAGGGTCTTGATGCGAGGAGCCATCTTCTCGGTAACGGTCCCGGCAACGATCATGACGTCGGACTGGCGGGGGGATGGGCGAAAGACACCGGCCCCAAACCGGTCAAGATCGTAACGGGAAGCGCCGGCGGCCATCATCTCGATCGCGCAACAGGCCAGACCAAAGGTCATCGGCCACGGGGAAGACTTACGGGCCCAGTTGAAAAGCCACTCGACCGTCGTCGTGACGACGCCCGGATTCATTTGTGTGTTGTCGAACAATCCCATCAGAAGTCTCCTTGCAAATGTAAGCATTCAGCCGTCAGCATTCAGCAACCGGATTCTGTTTTTCTTCCGCCCGTGCTTTCGCTGAGCGCTGAGGGCTGATAGCTTCGGTATTGCTGTTATCTTGCCACCGGCGTATCCGCCAATGGCGTTCCCAACTCACTGATGCTCTCGTACGTCACGCCTGCATATGCCGAAACTGATTGGGCGAGAGCATTCCACACCGCTTCCGCGTTCCCTTCCACAAGGGGAAGTTCCAGTTGGCGTGCGAGACGCTGAAGGATCTCGGCAAGCGAAATCGCGCGACCTAATGGTTCCAGCGCAGGCTGGAGGCGCTGAACCCTTCCCGCGAAATTTGTGAACGTTCCCTCTTTTTCGTAAAAGCTTAATCCTGGAAGGACAACATGCGCCAGCTTTGCCGTCGCTGTCAAGAATAAATCGTGAGCGACCAGCAGCTCTAGCTTCTCAAGCGACTCTGCAACGGCAAGTTCTCCTGACAGTGCAGTCACCAGATCCTCCCCAAAGACGAGCAAGGCAGCCAACCGACCTTCGCTTGCGGCGTGGAGCATCTCTCTGGTCCCCATCCCCTGGGCCCTTGGGAGAAGTCCCAGCGTGCGCATCCCGACTGAGTTAGGGTACTTATCGGTCCGCCGAAGCAGGTGATCTTCCGGCGCATCGCCCCCAGTATCCTGAGATCGCCTCACCCGGTGATCTATGTTTGAAATGCCGAGCCTTTCTCCAAACAGGTGTCGAATGAGGAATGCCTCCTCGTTGGTCAGCCGTGCCGATGCGATCACACCGATGGCCTCGGCTCCCTTCTCCCGGAGGATTCGGGCGATGTCGTCGGCAATGCGGCCGATCGCCTCGTTCCAGCTCACCGGCTGCAACTCACCATCTCGCTGTATCAATGGCTGACCGATCCGTCCTGGGTCCTCAGCAAAATGAAACCCGAAGCGGCCCTCGTCACAGATCCAGTGTCCATTGACCTCATTGTTCACTCTGGGGCGGATGCGGAGAATCTGCTGGCCCTGCTCCTTATGCCGAACATCCACCGTCATGTTGCACCCGGCGCTGCACAGCCCACATATCGACGGAACCTGTTTGACCAGATCCCATGGCCTCGCGGCAAATCGATAGTCCCTGCTTGTCAGTGCCCCTACCGGACAGAGGTCGATCACGTTCCCCGAGTATCTGTTATCCAGGCTCTGACCAGGGAAGAGGCCGATCTCGGATCGGTCGCCTCGGCCGAACACGCCCAGTTCTGCAGTACCCGTCACATCCTGACAAAATCGGACACAGCGTGTACACAAAATGCACCGCTCCGCGTCGAAGATGATGAACTGGCCGATCGGCTGGTGCTTAATGCGATGGATCTTCGGTTCGATAAAGCGGCTTTCGCCTGGGCCGAACTTGAGCGTGTAATTCTGAAGCGGACACTCTCCACCCTTATCGCAGACGGGACAATCGAGTGGGTGGTTCAGCAGCAGAAACTCCAGCACCGCATTCCTGGCCTTTTTCACGCGTTCAGAGGCCGTGAACACCTCCATCCCATCCGCAACGGGGGTGGCACATGAGATCACCAGCTTTGGGGCTCCCTGCACCTCCACCTGACACATCCGACAACTGCCCACCACGCGGAGTTTTGGGTGATAGCAAAAATGCGGTATCTCGCCACCGGTCCGCAGAACCGCTTCGAGAATTGACGTCCCGGCGGGAACCTGCATCGGCATACCATCAACGATCAGCTCAACCAAGTCACACCCTCTGAGGCCAGGCCTCACCACGGCCCACGATAATACAACCTGAGCAAACGATCAGCCCTCAGCGGCCGGCTCTTTGTGATACACCCCTCTGCCCTATCGGAGGCTGATAGCTGAAGGCTGAATGCTGAATGCTATTTTCTAGCTAAATATAGTAGAGCTCCCAGAGACTGTCAACTGCAAAGTAGCCTATTCTACACGTCGCGCATGCCCTCCCCCCCTGCTTTCACCTTGACTTCGCGTCACACTACGGCTATCGTTAGATCGATAAGGAGGCGAGGTGGAAAGCTGAAATACTTAGCGGTTTAGCGCACTCTGGCATCAAGATCAGGAGGCTGACCATCATGGGCATTGCAGCAAGCGAGTTTGAGGACGCGTACGAGGACACCGAGAGAGCAGATGGTGCGATCCTGATGGTGCCCATTCGAGAGCTGGGGCCGCGTGATCCGATCTGTGTTCGTGTAGGTACCCCATTGCGGGACGCGACCACGGCGATGAACGACGCCCATGTCGGCTGCGTACTGGTGACGGAAGGCGACCGGCTTGTCGGAATCCTCACGGAGCGGGACATCCTGAAGAAGGTAGCGGGACATCTCGACCTGGATAGTCCTGTCGAGAGGACTATGACCCATAATCCTGAGACCGTAGTCATGGACGATAGCATCGCCCATGTCCTCAACAAGATGCACACTGGCGGCTACCGTCATATTCCGGTGCTCGACGGGCAGGGCAGACCGGTGGGCATTGTGTCGATGCGGAACGTTGTCAAGTTCATCGTCTCCCTGTTTCCCACCGTAGTGCTCAATGAACCGCCTGAGCCCGGCCTCTCGGCGCGAGAGCTCCATGGTGGTTAGTGGACGGCTGGCCACTCACGAGAATGAATTACCCCGCGGCAAGCTGCGGGGTATCGTCTTCTGTTCTGGCCCGTCATTCCGTGCTTGACACGGAATCCAGTCGGGCCCTCTGGATACCGGCTTCCGCCGGTATGACGAACTCGCGGCAAGCCGCGGGGTATCGCCCCTCAACGAGAACGAAAGGACCTAGATGACTGACAGCGAGAGTACACCGTCTACGCCTGTGGTACCGCGCCGACCGATAAGCGAGTTAGAGACCGTCGTCGTCCGCTTTGCCGGCGATTCAGGCGATGGCATGCAGCTTACCGGAACAGAATTCACCAAGAGCGTTGCGCATGAAGGGAGTGACCTGGCGACCTTTCCGGACTTCCCGGGTGAGATTCGGGCGCCGGCTGGAACGCTGGCAGGCGTGTCGGCCTACCAGATTCACTTCTCGAGTCAGAAGGTATTTACGCCGGGCGATCAGCCGGACGTTCTGGTGGCGATGAACCCGGCCGCACTGCGCATCAACCTGCCGGATCTCCCATCTAGCGGCATCCTCATTCTGAATGCCGGCACGTTCACCCGAGCCAACATCGAGAAGGCCGGCTACGCCTCGAACCCGATCGAAGACGGTAGCCTTTCCAAATATCAGGTCTATGCAATCGATATCTCGAAGCAGACATCGCTCGCCCTGGAGGGGATGGGGTTGACGGCCAAGGAGGTTGGACGCTGTAAGAACTTCTACGCGCTCGGTCTCATGTTCTGGCTGTACACCCACCCCACAGAGCGCGAAGAAAAGAGCATCCGGGCCAAGTTCCAGAAGAACCCGAAGCTTGCCGAGGCTAACGTCGCGTCGTTTCGGGCCGGCTACAACTATGGCGAAACCACTGAGATCTTTCCATCACGCTACTTCGTGCCACCGGCCCCAATCGTACCCGGCACATACCGTCACATCACCGGGAACGAGGCCACCGCGATCGGTCTCGTCACCGCCGCGCAACTCGCATCACTGCAGCTCTTTTACGGCAGCTACCCCATTACACCCGCCTCCGATATCCTGCACACACTCTGCATGTACCGGCACTACAACGTGATCACATTTCAGGCCGAGGACGAGATAGCGGCTGTCACAGCCGCAATTGGGGCGTCGTATGCGGGCGCTATCGGGACCACCGGAACCTCTGGTCCGGGCCTGGCGCTCAAGGGCGAAGCGATCGGCCTGGCGGTGATGACTGAGCTCCCCCTGGTCATCGTGAACGTGCAGCGCGGCGGACCGTCCACGGGCCTTCCGACCAAGACCGAGCAGGCCGATCTCTTGCAGTCGATGTTCGGACGGAACAGCGAGTGTCCGGTGGCGGTGGTTGCTCCGGCGACACCTGGCGACTGCTTCTGGATGGCCATTGAAGCCGTACGGATCGCCATACGCTATATGTGTCCGGTGATCTACCTCTCGGACGGCTACCTGGCTAACGGCGCCGAGCCCTGGAAACTTCCCGAGGTCGCTTCCCTGCCGAAGATTCCGGTTACGTTCAGGACCGATCCGCAGGGCTTCTACCCCTATCTACGCGACCCCGAGACACTGGCGCGCCCATGGGTGATTCCCGGGGCGCCGGGCCTGGAGCACCGCATCGGCGGTCTTGAGAAAGAAGATATCACCGGCCATGTCTCGTATGATCCGCTCAACCACGAGCAGATGGTTCGGCTACGGGCCGAGAAGATCGCACGTATCGTCCACGAGATCCCGGAGGCACAGGTCTACGGCGATCCCTCAGGCGACCTGCTTATCGTGGGGTGGGGGTCAACCTACGGGGCGATCACGCATGCGGTCAAACTCCTCCGCCAGCAGGGGCACCGCGTCTCATCGATGCACCTGCGCTACCTGAACCCGATGCCTGCAAACGTAGGCCAGGTACTGGCTAGCTTTCGACGCGTACTGGTGCCGGAGATGAACCTCGGGCAGTTACTAATGATGCTGCGGGCACAGTTCCTGGTTGACGCGGTGGGGCTCTGCAAGGTTCAGGGCAGGCCATTCAAGGTCTCTGAGATCATGGCCAAGGCGGAAGATCTCCTGGGTGTCCATGAGCGTGCTGAGTTCGCCACGCACGCAGAGGTGGCATCATGATGCCTCAGGACGGCAGTAACGAGTGCGCCGCCAAGCTTACACGCAAGGATTTCATCTCGAATCAGGATGTCCGCTGGTGCCCAGGCTGTGGCGACTATGCCATCCTGGCGAGTCTGCAGCGGGTGATGCCGGAGCTGGGCGTCCCGCGCGAGAAGATCGTCTTCGTCTCTGGGATCGGCTGCTCATCGCGGTTCCCGTACTACATCAACACCTACGGATTTCACTCGATTCACGGCCGCGCTCCGGCGGTGGCGACGGGCATCAAAATCACGCAGCCCGATCTGGCGGTGTGGGTGATCACCGGTGACGGCGACGGGCTGTCGATCGGCGGCAACCACCTCATTCATACGATGCGCCGCAATGTGGACATGAAGATCCTGCTTTTCAACAACCGTATTTACGGCCTCACAAAAGGTCAGACCTCACCGACCAGCGAGCAGGGCATGAAAACTAAGTCCACGCCGCTTGGATCGCTCGACCGTCCCTTCAACCCACTTTCAGTGGCGATCGGGGCGTCGGCAACGTTTGTCGCGCGGTCGATCGATGTCGACAGCCCGCACCTGCAATACGTGTTGCGGCGTGCCGCCGAACATAAAGGCACGGCGTTCGTGGAGATCTACCAGAACTGTAACGTATTCAACGACGGGACGTGGGAATCGGTCGCTGATAAGGATGTGCGGAGCGACCGGCTGCTCGTCCTGGAACACGGTAAGCCGCTCGTGTTCGGCAAAGAGCGGGAGAAGGGCATACGGATGCGCCCCGACATGTCCCCAGAGGTTGTCGAAATTGATGGTGATACCTCAGGGCTGCTGATTCACGACGAGAGACGACAAGACGAGGGATACCACTTCATGCTGTCGCGGCTCACGGGCCCGGAGTTCCCTCAGCCAATCGGTGTACTGCGCGCCGTCCGCGAGCCGACCTATGACGAACTCATTACCGAGCAGGGCCGCGCCGTCACCCCGCAACAAGGCAAAGCCGACCTTCAGACGCTTCTGTACTCCGGCGAGACCTGGGTTGTTTCATGAGCGATCAGCCATCAGCAATTAGGGCTCAGTTAGAAGCTGCGCTGTCAACGCGTAGGCCCTCTACCTCTGGCGCTCTCATGACTACCGTAGATATTTACAGCTTCAATATTTCCCTTGATGGTGGGATGCTCGAACTATCAGAATAGGTGACTAGATGCAGCGGGGTTTTTCGCATATGAGGAGGGCAACGTGAAGCAGGTAGAGCCGAAGGTCTTTCTCCTGGCTAGACCAGCGATAGATGCCGAGGGGCTCGCCGCCTATCTGCAGGCTGTGGGCGCCCCTGGGTGGATGACCGATGCCCCCTCAGCGGCAGAGCAACTGATCGAGGTGGCTGGGCGCGCCTGCTATCGCTCCTTTGAGCCGGGCCTCAACCCCAATGTCACCAAGGTCCGGGAGGGCAGCCAAGCCTATCTGCAGAATATCCTACAGGTCAAACATGGCAGCGTCCTGGAGCACGCCAACTGGACCTTCGCGTTCTTCCACGTCAGCCGAGTTTTGACCCATGAGCTGGTGCGGCATCGCGCCGGGACCGCCATCAGCCAGGAGAGTCTGCGCTTCGTGAGGCTGACCGAGATTCCGATCTGGCTCCCCCCCGAGATTCGCGACAATCCGGAGGCGCGTGCGATCTTCGAGGAGGCGGTGGTCAACGGTGAGGAGGTACAACAGCGATTGGCGGAGGTCTTAAAGATCGAAGGACGACCGTTTCACGAGAAGAAGGTTCTCACCTCTGCCATCCGCCGAATCGCCCCCGATGGGGTGGCCACCACCCTCATCTGGACGGCAAATGCCCGGACACTCCGGTGGGTGATCGAGACCAGAACCGCGCCAGGAGCCGAAGTGGAAATCCGAAGCGTCTTCGGGAAGGTCGCCGAGATCATGACCCGGGAGGCCCCCAACCTCTTCGGGGATTTCACGCCAATCCCCTTACCAGACGGCACCTGCCAGTGGCAACCCGATCATAGCAAGGTGTAAGCAACGCCGCCTTGGATCGGTGAGCTTCACGCCGCTCATCTGTCCGTTGAGGGCAGCGCCCCCTAAACGCTGATGACTTTCCGGTAGAGCATGGTTAGTCTTCAACAACTATTCCTAACGCTTTCAAGAAAGACTCGACTTGTGCTTTCTTAATTTTTGTTAAACCGCCACGCCCCCACAATTTCACGTGAAAGAGATCGGCGTCTCCGAGATTGGTGTCTCCGAGGTTGGTGCCTGCGAGATTGGCGTCCCGGAGGTTAGCGCCCCTAAGGTTGGCACCAGAGAGGTTGGCGTCCCTCAGGTTAGCACCCTGGAAGTTAGTGCCCTGGAGGTCGGCGTCTCGAAAGTCGGCACCCCCGAAGATGGCGCCCCCGAGGTCGGCGTCTCGAAGGTTGGCGTTCCTCAGATCGGCGTTCATGAGGGGGAACTCTTGTCTGACTGCTTCGATCACTGCATCGCGAATCGTCTCTTTCTCCGATTCGTAAATGATCTTGTCACGGGCGTACCAAGAAACAATTTTCATTATCGTTACCTATTGTTACTGCTTCGGTTGCGGGTTCCTGCCGGCCACCATGGCCGCACCCTCCCCTACCCTAAAACACACAACACCTGGACGCAGTAAATATAATTGGGCTCAGCAATGTGTCAAGAAAAAAGTAGAGCAGGACGTATCAGCGTCTTTTACGCTGCCTTCCCGATTCGTGTGGCTTCAGGGACCTCGACAAGCTGCCCGGTCTTCACGTCGTAGATGTAGCCATAGATGGGAATGTCGCGTGGGACCAGCGGGTGCGCCCTGATGCGTCGTACATCCGCACAGACGCTCTCGGCCTGGTCCCCGACGGTCAACCAGTCGATAAACGTCCCTTCCGTCGACCCTGGACCTTGACCGGTATCGTGCCATCCGCCGGCATCGATAGTCGCGGTCTTGAGGCTCTTGGCCAGCAGCCCGCGCATGACATCGTCGGTAAACGTCTCCATTCCGCAATTGGTGTGGTGGATGACAAACCATTCCCGAGTTCCGAGGAGTTTGTAGGAAATGACCAGCGACCGGATGGCGTCATCGCTGGCGCGACCACCCGCATTGCGAATCACGTGGGTATCCCCTTCCGATAGTCCCGCGTACTTAGCCGGATCAAGCCGCGCGTCCATACAGGTCAGGATAGCGAACCGTCGCCCCGGCGGCATTTGTAGCTTACCCTTGTCTCCAAAATCGGCCACATAGGCCCTATTGGCGGCGAGTACCTCATCTCGAATCGTGCTCATTAGGCTCCTCCCATGATTTCGGTTAACCCTTCAATAACCTGAGACACCTCTTCCGGAGTGGCGTTTCCCAACCGCTTCCCAATTCGTTCCACGGCCAGCGTGCGGACCTGGCTGATCTTGGCCCACGAGCGTTTCGGCAAACCCTTCGCACTCAATTCTAGGGTCAGCGGAAAACCCGCACGCTGGGGCTGGCTGGTGATCGCCACAGCGATCACCGTCCCGGAGCGCTCATTGAATACGTCGTGACTTAAGATCAGAACCGGACGCAATCCCGCCTGCTCTTTTCCGCGGACCGGATTCAGGTCCGCCCAGCGAATCTCTCCCCTCAGTATTCCGGCCATTCGGATAAATCCTCCGAAAGCCCCTCCTCCGCAAGGGCCTTCTCAAAGGCAGGATCCAGCTTCGCGCATTCCTGAGCAAGACGGCCCCGCTTAAGGCGTTCCAACTTCTCCTCGACCGCCACTTGAATCGCCTGGCTGCGATTCGGGAAGACCTCACCGCGCACAAGGCGGTCGAGCCGATCCAGAGTGTTCTCATCGAGAGATATAGCGATCTTTGACTTAGCCATCGGCGACACCTCCATGAGTATTACAATATGTCATACCACTGGCCAGGTCAAGCACAGAAATAAGGACTGAGCCTACTCGAGCGGCAGACTGAAGACGGCTTTCGGTGCGTGGCAATGTTTCCTCCGAGTAGCGCGCTGCTGCTGGAGGGCATCGCCTTCACCGATGGTCTCGAGCGTTCCGTATCGGTTGAAGGCCGTTTCCACCGTCTAAAACTGTTTCGCTTTTCCCACTTCAATCACTCACCGTAAAATGAAGAGGGTTAACGGTTGTCCGCCCGATCTTGACCTTCCAGCCGGATTCCCGCATACTCCACACTATGAAAACGCTACTTCAGGTAGGTCCCAACGGGCGTGTGCCCGTACCGCCTGACAAGCCATTGCTTGTCAGTTGCATGCGATATTCACGTGATCCTCGTCCCAGGCATTCATAGGGAGGTCTGATGGGAAAGCGGCAGGCACCCGTCCGCAAGTCGGTCAAGGACGTCCTGGCAGATCTGCTGGCGGGACACCGCGAGGCGGCCTTCGGCGGGCCGGAATCCGCGCTGAAGTATCTGCACCGCACCGTCGAAGGCCAGACAAGTCTACCCAATGCGGTGAAAGCGGTGGCATACGACCTGTACGCCGAGGCTCAAGCTCAGTGCGGACAGTGGGAGGACTGTGCGGCCTCCGTGGGCGTATCCCTGGGCTACCTGCCGGAGCTTGAGGCGGCCTTCCCGCACGAGTACCGCCGAATGCTGGAAGGCATGGCCTGTTTTGAGCGGGGTATCCAGGCCTACATCGAGCTCGGCAACTTCCCTGCTGCCCTGAACCTCTGCGACCGGGCCATGGCCCTGAACTTGGGCGAGCACTACGAGGCCAAGCGCGATTCCCTAGCGTGGGCACAGTAGGCGGCTGGCCGAGGCATTCGACGCAGAGCGCCTCCGCGATATCGCGACAACCATCCGCATTCAGCCAACAAAGAGGCGACACCATTCCCGTAAAAAGCACGGCAGTTGATTTTTACGGTCGGCGTTCTAACGATTTTCTCATTTCAAGTAGTCGCTGTCACTATTTTAGGAAGATGGCCACATTCCCGCTTTCCTGTACGCCGATGGCACCAGGAATCAGGAAGCCGGGGCCTTGGCCGCTGCTTTCGGAAGCAGGCGGTGCTCTTGAAACTGAAGCGTCGATACCTCGATCTTTCCCCCTTGGGCGACGATGATCACACGGGACCTGGGAAGCCAGAACCCCTCTACCTCGACGTACTCATCGGTAAAGACGGTGCTTTTTACAAGCGAATCCTTTTCGTCGAACTGGAAGACGGCCACCTGCTTGGCCAAGAAGCCATGAAGCGTCGGAACGTGCTCTAAGACGTTGAGACTCAACGATCCTTTTTCTGTCTTCTGGCTGACCTGGAGGATCTGTCGACCCTTGATACGGTACGTCGATGAGGAGCGGTCGCCTTTCTTCACCAAGCGTCCCAGTGGATGCTGATCCTTAGGGCCGAAGGCAACCGGCGCATCCTCGTGCTTGTGTGTGTCCATTTTCAGCCTATGGTTAACGATCGACTTCATGATCCCTCTAGCCCATTCTGCCGCCTCCCGGTCTTGAAGCTCAACCTCCACCTTTCCAGAAGGGAGGACCGTCAGTTCACCACCCGATCTTTTTCCATCCTGGTTCACCTCTAGTTTCGCCTTAAACCCCGGGAAGCGATCCCACACGACTACGCGCTGGCGCGCTTCCTCCAGGAGGGCACGGGCCTCAGGATCGTCGTGAACCTCCTGGGCTTTCACGGGCTCACCTGCAAAGGCGAGAAAAAGGATGGCGAAACACAGGCTTTGGATCCAGTGTGACCGTCTCTTCATGGGTTCCTTCCTCCTCTCCAAGAGTTCTTAGCTCTCAGCAGAGCTGAGAGCATTTTGGGGCCGCGATCACGGATGTCATTGCTCTCCTTGGCGGCAGAGGCCTTCACACGGTATCACATCCCCGTCACCGTCCAGAGACCGGACGCAACGCTGCGTCAGATAATAGCGTTCACAAGGTGAGATGCATTAGTCGTGACCAAATTGAATGAACAGACCACCCGCCATGATGAGAGCCAAGCCCACCCAGGTCGAGCCCGGCACGCTCTCTCGGAAAACAAAGCGGCCGCACAAAATGCTGACAAGGGCGAAGAAAGCGATGTAGACCCCGAGCATCTTGGAGAAGTCCCACGTGATCGAGTTCACGACAAGTCCATAGCACCCTAGAAGCGCGCAACCCAAAAGGACAACTGCCAACCCACGCCCGCGCAAACCCTTGCGGACGACCGCGTCGCCAGCGACCTCGAGCAGGGCCGCCGCAATGAAGGCCAGCCACGGCAGCAGAGATTTCATGGTTCCACCTCTTGTCTTCGAGTTCCGCAATGCATCCGAGACCCCCGAGTCCCGCGCAGCAGGCTAACTATTGAGGACTATCAGTAGTTGGTTAGGCGCTTGGCCACTCGGATGGCGTAGATCCGTTTTCACCAACATGCAAATTTCTCGATTCGCAGAAGCCATCGGTTACAGCCGCCCCGCTTCAAGGAAGCTGAAGTAGCCGCTTCTGTTGAAAATGATGTGATCCAGCAGCGCGATGCTCATCACACCCACCGCCGCCTTGACGGGATGATTGTGCGCATATGACTCACGACGGGTTTACCAATGATCGATTCTTTAACAAGAGCGTGACAAACAAGACAATCAGCGAGCCCAATATCGCGCCAAGAGATGCCATTACAACCGCAGTCTCATTCTCTATTTTCCCAATGCTCATCAAGAACACTCCTATACTTCCCGCCATGCTACCAATAGCGCCGCACAAGAGACTGGCGCCAACACCTAAAGTCTTCTTGATCCGACTCGTTATTAAACCAATCACGAGACCGATAACAATCGCCTGGAAAGCCACGACGCCTATCGGAGTCATACTAATATCTGCTACCGTCGGCATAGTCTTTACTCCTTTTCAGGTTTCCACAGCGATGGAGCGTCAAGGTAAGCCACTGTAGGGATAATAGGGACAGACACAATACCGTCCGGCACATAATTTGCCCGGTTTGATTAAGGATCATATCTGAAGGTGGGGAAAAAGCAACAGCAACAGGATTTACCGGTTACGAAGGATTGCGGAGGGGTTTCG
>NZ_NVQC01000030.1 GCF_003044035.1 Candidatus Methylomirabilis limnetica | reverse complement strand
ACGGGTTATCCAACGCCGTGCGTATGGGCTGCGGGATGAAGAATATCTGAGGCTGAAAATACTCACGTCCATGCTCCCGGCACTCTGAAAAACATGAAATTCACCCACTCGATTACGCGAAGAGCCTAAATTATCTCACAAGGCACGAATCGAGCTATTCTGGACCTTTTCGGAGTTTTGTATGATCACGCATGACTTACCCCTAAAAGCCTTCAGCCTTCAGCCTATCTACCTGAGCAGTTACCTGGATTAGCCCCCACCTGTGGTGAGCTTGGCCGAACCGCCCGCCGTGATGAAGAATCAAGACCTGCTTGGCTCACTCCTCAAGCGAGTCAGTCGCTCATTCTATTTGACCCTGAAGGTCGTTCCTAGCGATGTGCGGCGGCCGATCGGTCTGGCGTACCTCTTCGCCAGGGCGGCAGACACCATCGCCGACACCACTCTCATCGGCCGCGCAGACCGCCTGAAGTATCTCGAACTCTTCCGCGAGGCGATCAGGGAAGGGAAGACCGGCGATCTCCTGGCGATCAAAGAGGTGCTCGCGGAACGGCAGCAGGTCGCGGCGGAGCGGGAACTGCTCACCCGCCTCGACGAGGGGTTTTCGATCCTTCATTCCCTCGGTCCGTCCGATCAGGCGATGATCCGTGGCGTGGTCCTGACCCTGACGGAAGGGATGGTCATGGATCTCGCCACCTTCCCCGGAGAGAATGAGGGTCGCCTCGTCGCCCTGGACACGCGAGCCGATCTGGACCGCTATACCTACTATGTTGCAGGGTGCGTGGGGGAGTTCTGGACCGAGATCCATATGGCACATCGCCCGTCCCTCGCCGGGTGGGACCGGGAGACGATGAGGCGACGCGGCGTTCGATTTGGGAAGGGGCTCCAGATGACGAACGTCCTGCGCGATCTCCCGAAGGACCTCCGGATAGGACGCTGTTACCTGCCGCGGCAGGAGCTGGAAGCGCTGGGCCTTCAGCCGGCCGACCTGCTCGACCCAACCGCCGTAGTTAAGGTTAAGCCGTTGTTACGCTCCCTCCTAGCGCTCACTCTCGATCATTACCAGGAAGGCTGGGCCTATACGCTCCAGATCCCGAGACGCGAAGTCCAAATGCGTCTGGCCTGCATCTGGCCGCTGTTCATAGGCCTCAAGACACTGGCACTGCTCGATCGATCGCCCAATCTGCTTGATCCTGGCGTCACCATCAAGACCCCGCGTGGCGCCGTCTATGGAATTATGGCGCGCTCATTGGCGATGATCGGCTCTGACGTAGCCCTGGACCGGTATTATCAGCGCCTGCGGCGCAGCGTGCCGGTCTCCCCCTTGCATGTATCCTCTCCCCCAGTGGGGGAGAGGGGCGGGTGAGGGGGACTTCAGGGCGGATGGTAGGACAAGAGCACGTCAGAGCCCATGTCTGGATCTCAGGAAGGGTCCAAGGGGTGTTTTTCCGCGCCTCCACGGTGGATGAAGCGGCAGCCAACGGAGTCGCTGGTTGGGTGCGGAACAGTTCGGATGGTCGGGTGGAGGCGGTGTGTGAAGGCGGGAGATCGGCCGTGGAAGCGATGATCGCCTGGTGTCGGACAGGCCCTCCGGCGGCGCGGGTCAGTTCGGTCGAGGTGGTATGGGAAGAGCCAAAGGGCGAGCACGGGTTCGGGGTGCAACATTAGCCGATTGCACAGTGCAGGCGGCCGGTCCAAGCGTGTAGGGGTCTCTTAGACCCTATACGCTAAACCCTATACCCTGGGTTCCAGGGCTACACTGCGGTGTACAGGCTGCAAAACTCCTCGTCGGTGAGCTGGTCAAGCCTGGAGAAGTCAATATCGTTCGAGGCGCGGCCTGGGTATTTATTGGTGAGCGTGATCCCGAAAAACTCCTCGAGTTTCTCGGTCTTAACCATTGTGACGGCGTTCCACGCATCACGTGCGCAGGCCTGTGCACATTTGTCGCAGCCGATACATTCATCAAACCGGATCTGAACGGACGGCACATTGTCATGGACGCTGCGGTCGTATCCGTGCATCTTGACCTGCTCGGGCATCAGGTGTGAGATACAATCCACCGGACAGACCGACTGACACGGCGTCACCCACTCTCCATGCTTAACGTTGTGCCCACCACACCCGGAACAATTGGCCGGGTCCACCAACGCAATCCAGGCCGGCTTCGCCTTCTTCTGGCCGATCTTATCCGGGTATTGATCGGTATCGACTAGGCCATCGCCGTCCTTATCCTCAGGGCTGCGGTTCAGATCCAGGGTCTTTTGCCGAATCTTCTCAACGAGCTGCACCCGCTCTTCCGCGAGCGCCTGATAGGCCGAATGTTTCTCCTTCCAGGCTGGGTAACGGTCAAGCCGAAGTAGCCACCCGTAGCCGTTCTGTTTCCAGAACTCCGCCCGCTTCAGCCGGTTCGCCTCCAGTTGGGCTTCGAGGGCGACTTTCTCCTTTGCGCGCGCTTCGAGCGTCTTCAGGTAGCTGTCCGCGCGTCGCCTATCCCGTTTATGCGGCGGCATGTACCCCGGAAGCGCATGCTCATGTCTCGTCAGCACATCAGGCACCATCGTGAAGCCCCCTTTGCCAGTTTAAGATTCAAGCTACCCGCTTACCTGGCTCAAGTCAGCGCTTGCCGCCAGCCGAGCGTCGCGCGGTACCGCCGAGGGCCTCGGCTACCTGAGCCGGATCGGTGATCGGGGCCTGGCAGGTGAAGTTGCGACAGACGTAGAGCGCCGCGCGACTATTGACCAATCCCTTCCCCAACAGCAGAGGGAAGGGGGGTGGATCGCCTTCAGCCGGATCGTGATACGCCACGATCCGGTTTGGGAGATACTGCCGTCCGATCTCCTGGCGCAGCGCCTCACACCCCGCCTCTCCAAGGGTGCCGATCAAGGCCAGCTCTATCGGCCCCTCCAGGAGGAGATCCACTACGGCAAGGCTCTTGGCGAAGGCGTGCGGATACAGGGCAATCTGTTTGCCGAAGGCCACGATGGCGCGATGAGCCGCGCTCCGCAGGTCCTCTCGGTCCAGGTGAAACGAGAGGCGGGCCAGCGCCGAGGCCGCCACGGCATTGCCGCTCGGTAAGGCGCCATCAGTCCCCTCTTGCCGGCGCAGGATCAACGATTCGTGGTCCCGCGCGGTCGTAAAGAAGGCGCCGCTCGGCTCATCCGCGAAATCGGCCAGCAGGCGCTCGGCCATTCTCACGGCTTCAAAGATGTAGCGCGCGGCCCCGCCTGCCTCATAGAGGTCGATCAGCCCCTCGCAGAGGTAGGCATAATCCTCTAGGTAGGCGCCTAGATGCGCCGACCCTCTCCGGTAGGTCCGGAGCAGCCGGCCATCCGGTCGGACCAAGGTGGTGAGCAGGAAGTCGGCCGCGCGGACTGCGGCGTCGAGGTACCGCCGATCGCCGAGGATGCGATACCCCTCCGCCATCGAGCCGATCATCATCCCGTTCCAAGCTGTCAGGATCTTGTCATCCAGGCCGGGTGCAATCCTTTGCCGCCGAGCCTCATAGACCTTGGGGCGCGCCCGATCGAGGGAGGCCTGAAGCTCTGGGGCGCTGATCCCGAGCTTCACCGCGACCTGTTCGAGCGTGCGCCGGACGTTGGGGATGTTCTTGCTCTCCCAGTTACCGCTCTCCGTGATGTCGTAGTAAGTACAGAACCGACGCGCCTCCTCCTCCCCCAGGATCGCCTCGATCTCAGCAGGCGTCCAGACGTAGAACTTCCCCTCCTCCCCCTCGGAGTCGGCGTCCGTGGCGGAGTAAAAGCCCCCCTCCGGCGCGGTCATCTCGCGCAGGATGTAGTCGAGGAGTTCGGCCGCGATTCGCCGATAGGACGGGTCGCCGGTCACCTGAAAGGCCTCCAGATAGGTCCTGGTCAGGAGCGCGTTGTCGTAGAGCATCTTCTCAAAGTGAGGGACCAGCCAGCGCTCGTCGGTCGAGTACCGGGCAAATCCGCCACCGATCTGGTCGTAGATCCCACCACGCGCCATGGCGTCGAGTGTCATCCGCACCATGTGCAGGCCGTGGGCATCGCCGGTGCGAAGGTGGTGGCGCAGCAGGAGCGACAGGCCCGTCGCGGCAGGGAACTTGGGGGCGGGACCGAATCCGCCATGGACCGGGTCGAAGCTCCCAGCGAAGTGGGCGACGGCGGCAGCAACCTCGGTCTGCCCTACCGGCAAGGGGATGGACGGGCGAGAAGCCTCACGCAAGCGTTCGGTGATCTCGTCCGATTGGGTCCGAAGGGTGCCTGGATTGCTCTGCCAAAGCTCTGCGATCTGTCTGAGGACGGTAGCGAAACCGGGGCGGCCATACTTATCGGTTGGTGGGAAGTAGGTCCCCGCGAAAAACGGCTGCTGATCGGGGGTCAGGAAAACCGTCATCGGCCACCCGCCCCGCCCCTGATTCAGGGCCACGGTCGCCGCCATGTAAATCTCGTCGAGGTCGGGTCGCTCCTCTCGATCAACCTTGATGCACACGAACGACTCGTTCATCAGCTTGGCGATCTGCTCGTCCTCAAACGACTCATGCGCCATCACGTGGCACCAATGGCAGGCGGAATAGCCGATGCTGAGGAGGATCGGACGATTCTCCTCCCTGGCCTTGCAGAGCGCCTCCTCCCCCCAGGGGTACCAGCCTACCGGATTATGGGCATGCTGAAGCAGGTAGGGGCTGGTCTCGTGGATCAGCCTATTAGTGTGCCGCGGCAGCGCCTCGTAACCCATTTCATGGGACCCCACATTAGTTGCACCCATTGCATTCCCTCTCATCTGACCTTAGCTGAGGGGAAGAGAGGTGTCAAGCAGTCGTAGCGCACGAAAGCCCGAACATACCATCGAGTCTTCCTGGCCGCCCTCGCTCTCACGCGATCGCCAAGCCGGTGGATCGTAGAATTACCACGCAGGTATAATCTGCTGCAGGACATCTCGACAGTAATCTTACGGCTTGACCTCATCTGGCGGCTTTGGTAAAGTTATCAGGGCTTCTTTCGATGTTTGCTGGGGAGGTGTGATGTTTACGACAGAGTGCGCGTTATGGTCCATTGTGGCCCTATTCTTTATCCTAGTGTGCGGCATGATCCCCGTGCTCGTGCAGCTTCGGCGGACCGCCAGGCAGGCAGAGGATTTTCTCAGGCTGGTTGAGCCTGAATTGCGGCCTACGCTGATCGATCTGAAAGAGGTCATTCGGAGCATCAATCGTGCATCTGACCAGGTTACCGGCGGGATGGAGAAAATGGGCGGGACGATTGAGACGATTACTGAAGTGGGACAGACAGTGCGTGATGCAAATCAATTGGTGCAGAGCATCGTCTTTCCGAAGCTGATCACTGGCGCTGCACTTATGACCGGCCTTCGGGTTGGCCTACGCACCTTACTTGTACGACTTGTGGGAAGGAGGTAATCGACATGAGCGAAGAACGAGGATGTGCTCCTGCTTCTGTGGCCCTCGCATTTATCGTTGGCGGTGCGCTTGGGGCGAGTTTAGCGCTTCTATTCGCTCCAGAGGGAGGCCGACAGACCCGCACTCGTCTCCGCGATCTCGCGACAGACGCCAAGGATCGAAGCACCGATCTCGTTGATGACGTCAAAGACCGGGTTGAGGATGCGATCGTGGTAGGCAAAGAGATCTTTGAAGAGAAAAAGGCAATTCTCACTGCTGCCTACCAGGCCGGCAAGGATGCGATGGAGAAAGAACGAGGCAAGCTACTACAGGAGAGATAACGGCCGTTGCGGCATCGTGACGGGCGTTCCTGACTCTGGGGGCGCCCGTTTCTGTCTCGTGCGGTGTAGGGGCGGGGTTCATCCCCGCCCGTCCCACGGGAGGGCATTAAGCCCCCCTACTCCCTGACAACCTGCATCACCTGGTCGAACAGCCGGCCATTGGTTGAGATAGCGTTCCCCCCCCGGATGGTTGGCCGTCCCTGCCAATCCGTAAAGGTTCCGCCTGCTTCCTGTAGGATCGGCAGCAGGGCCGCGCAGTCCCAGATGTTCATCACCGGATCGAGCATCACCTCCGCACGTCCCGTTGCGACCAGAATGTGTCCATAGCAATCGCCCCAACTCCGGTGCATCCGGGTGGCGGCGATCAGATGGCGGAATGCCGGTTCCCGCCCATGGGGCTCAAAGCCGGCGCCGTCCGTGTAGAGGAGCAACGCCTCTTTTAGATCGCCCACGCTGGAGACAGCGGCGCGGCGTCCATTCCAGAAGCAGCCTATTCCCCTGCCTGCAGAGACCAGCTCGCCCAGCGCGGGGAAATTCGCCACCCCAAGGACGACCTCTCCTTCGACCTCTAATCCAAGCAAGACACCGAAGAGCGGAACGCCGTGGAGGAAAGATGCGGTACCATCAAGCGGGTCGATGATCCAGGTCCAACCGGAGCTGCTCTGCTGCTCACCGAACTCCTCTCCAAGAATGCCGTGGTCCGGGTAGGCCTGTCGGATTAGCGCCCGGAGCCTCTCCTCGGATTCGCGGTCGGCCACCGTCACGAAGGTGCGGTCCGGCTTTCGCTCCGGAGAAAGGGCGGTCTGGAAATAGTCCATGACGATCGCCCCGGCCTCCTGGGCTGCCACGACTGCGAAGTCCAGGAGCCTCTGAAGCTCCTCTTTTCCGAGCATGCTACGCCTCATATCAAACGGTGGGAGCCTTGGCAGCAGGATCGATGGGGGCCATTCCTCTTCTGCCGATTCTCAAAGGTCTTCAACAATGATCAGTCCTCCTCCACGAGAACGAACTCTTCCCTGGGCGCGCCGCAGTTTGGGCAGTGGTCTGGCGGCTGGTCACCCTGCTGATGGTGGCCGCAGATGAGGCACTTCCAGACGATGGCCATGACCGTGGTCTCCGCGAACACGTCTCATGTGCGTACGATACCGAATGCCAGGAGCCGCACACATACTATCACCACCCTTTGCCTGGAGCAACGCAGTTGGCGAGGACGAGGAGGCTTAGACGCTGCCCACCGGATGTGGTAAACTGACAATAAATTTCACAAGGGGGTCAGATGGAAATCGACGCGATACGCGAGGTGGCGCTGCGGGCCGCGAAGGAAGCCGGGGCAATCCTTCGCCAGGGACTGGAGCAGCAGCGGATCATCGAATTCAAGGGCGAGAAGAACCTCGTCACCGACATAGATCGCCGCTCAGAGAAGGCGATCGCCGAGATTGTCCGACGGGAGTTGCCGCATCACAGCGTTGTGTGCGAGGAGGGGACTAGACTTCAGGGCGACTCGGGATACCGCTGGCTCATCGATCCGTTGGATGGCACCACGAATTACGCCCACGGCTATCCCTGCTTCTCCGTGTCGATCGGTGTGGAAAAAGACGGTGAGCTGATCTTTGGGTTGGTCTACGATCCGAGCCTGGAGGAGCTGTTCACGGCCGAGCGAGGTGGAGGGGCATTTCTGAACGGCAAGCGATTACAGGTCTCGGCCATCGCCAGCTTGTCGCACGCACTGCTGGCCACAGGCTTTCCTAATGACGTCGCGGGCGCCAAGCACAATAACCTGGATTATTTTGTGAGGTTCATGAAGCGAGCTCAGGGCGTTCGCCGCCCCGGCTCCGCAGCCCTCGATCTGTGCTATGTAGCTGCCGGTCGGTTCGATGGCTTCTGGGAGTTGAAGCTGCACCCGTGGGACATGGCGGCCGGCTCGCTGATGGTCACCGAGGCGGGCGGCCGAGTGACCGATCTTCACGGCGGGCCGCATCGCCTGTCTAACCCCCAGATCCTCGCCAACAATGGCCTGCTCCACGACGAGATGCTGCGCGTGCTGACCATGGAAGATTGAGGTTCTACCGCTCAGAGCCTGGGATCGGCTGCTTCAGGACCCCCAGGCGGCACAGGGCAAAGTCGTACTTCACGGGATCCTCAGGATCGAACGCACGGAGTCGCTGTGTTACCTCTTTAGCCATCCGCCAGTTGGGCTGCTTCACCCTGGTTAGGCCGAGTTGCTGCGAGATCCGAGCCACATGCGTGTCGAGGGGCACGATCAGCTTCGCAGGCGACACCGCCGTCCAGATGCCGAAGTCGATCTCATCGCCGCGACGCACCATCCAGCGCAGGAACAGGTTGAGGCGCTTGCAGGCGCTCCCCTGGGCTGGTGAGGGGAAAAAGAAGCGAACGCCAGTCTTTGCCGGGAGCGTGCCGGAGGGGTAGAAGGCAGAGACGTCAAGCGACAGCATCCGCTCAACAAAGCTGTTCAGGGCAGGTCCAATATCGTCGTGAGTGGGATCATACCCCTTGAGGAAGAAGGCCTGAAGCGATCCCTCCGCCGCGATGGCCTGATGGAGCAGATGGCAGAGGAGCGCGAGGTCGACACCGGAGTTGAAGCGGTGAACAAAGTGCTGAAAGCGGGCCGGATCGCGCGTAGGATCGAACCGTCGAATGAACCTGGCCGGGCTATCTCCCATCGCGTCGAGCGCAGTGTTGGCGCTACGGTGGATCTGCTTGACGTTGCCATAGGCAAGGGAGGCGGTTACGAAGGCCGCGATCTCTCGGTCCTCGGGGCTTGCATACTGGTGGGGAATGCTGAGGGCGCTGGTCGAGAGAAAGACAGGTCGACTGTAGCGGTGATAGAGCTCATCCAGAAGCTGCTTGAGCTGCGCGTTGGAGCGCACGGCCATAGCGCGACTCACTCCTTGGTGTTCAGCTCCTTGGCCTGAAACCCGATGGCATACGGGCAGTGGATCGGCGCTCGCTCGATGGTTCCGTTGGCTTTGTAGTATCCGGCAATCCGGATGTTGTACCCGTTAATACTGCCGGACACACCGCCACCCTGTACATAGTTCCATCGCTGTTGCCTCGCCGAATCGTTAATGGCGACCACAATGGCGACGTTTCCATCCTTGAAGAAATGCCTATCGGCCGCACTCAGTATCGTGGTCGCTCGGACGGCGCCATACATCGGGTGCGAGTGATAGTCGCCCACGCACTCCCAGCGCGAGGTACTCCTGACAGCCTCCTCGACCCGTTGACTCCGCATCAGATCAACGTGTACCTCGCGAAACTTCCGGGTCGCCGTCTGGTACGGAACCACGAAATCGACGAGGATTCGTTCGGACATGCTCTGGCCAAGCAGAACCCCGAAGCACTCCTTGCGGTAGACTTCAATGGTCGAGACCAGCAGTCCGACAAAGGCATTCTCGCTAAGGTATAGCTCCATCGCCATCAATCACCATCGGTACGATCTGAAAAGGGCAAGCTCGGCTTCACTACGATGGGGCAGTATGATAATGAGGCACCGTGACTGGCGTGAAGGAGGGGCCGGTTGAAGCCCCTCGCTGGAGGTGATAAGCTTAGACGCGCCAGGGTAACTTCATCATCCAGCAGACCTGCCAGGCACAAAATAAGGATAACTCGCCTATTGGAGGGAGGCAAGCCCAAAAAAAGGGCAACTCCGCCCAGTCAACAATGTGGGGATAGACTGGAGGAACCCCCGAGAAACTGCGATTATTATCCGTTTAGATACACCATTGTAGGGGCGAACCTGCGCGTTCGCCCCATCTGGACAGACACATTTGTTGTAGGGGCAGGGCTTGCCCTGCCCAACAGCGTCTAACCCCAAGAAGGGCGCAGCAAGCAGCGCCCCTACGGGGGAGATTACATGGAAGGCTTGCGGGCTCGCCGGCTGCTTCGCACAAAAGTAATAATCCCGGGGAGTAGGGAAAGCCCAATGACGAGGGCGATGACGACCTGGATGTACTTGTCAATATCCGGGATTGTTCTACCAAGGATGTAGCCGATAGACGTCATGCTGACGACCCAGCCGACCCCTCCCATCACGTTATAGAGGGCAAATCGACTGTATTGCATGCCCCCTACACCCGCTACGAGGGGAGCAAAGGTGCGGACGATAGGCATGAACCGGGCAATGATGATCGTAATCCCGCCGTACCGATCGTAAAACTCTTTGGTCGTGGTGAGGTGCTTCTTGTGGAAAAACAGCGAGTTTTCGCGGTTGAAAATTTTCGGTCCGGTACTCGCCCCGATGGCGTAGCCGACCGTATCCCCGATAATCGCGGCCAGGCTGACGAAGAGAAAGAGGCTCCACAACTCCAGGTGCCCGCTGGCGGCGAACAGCCCTGCCGTAACAAGGAGGGAATCCCCTGGCAGGAAGAAGCCGACAAAGAGACCAGTCTCCACGAAGACGATAGCGATCAGGACCGTGAGGCCGCCGACACGTACCAGGGCCTCCACATCGTACACTCTGTGAAAGAGATCCCACAGCCATTCCATCTTAGTAGCTCTCAGGCATCAGCCGTCAGCCCTTAGCAAAAACTAATGATATGCGAAACCTGCCCCACCGCCGAATACCGGAACTCGCCTGTAACCGCTCTCGTTTTCCGCATTGGTCCCCCGCTGAAAGCTGACCGCTGATGGCTGCTCAATCAGTAACAGCGCCTTCCGACGCCGACGAAACCGTGCGGGCGTACTTGGCCATAACGCCGCTCTTGTACCGGGGGGCTGGCGGCTTCCACTTTCGGAGTCGCCGTTTGAACTCGGCGGCTGACAGCTCCACGTCGAGCCGCCGCTTCTTGATGTCCAAGACCACGATGTCGCCGTTACGCAGCGCCGCGATCGGTCCACCCACTGCCGCTTCCGGGGCAATGTGGCCAACCATCAGGCCATGCGTTGCACCCGAAAAACGCCCATCGGTCATCAGCGCCACTGAGTCCAGGAGTCCCGCGCCGGCAAGAGCCCCGGTGACGCCAAGCATCTCGCGCATTCCTGGCCCGCCCTTGGGCCCCTCGTAGCGAATCACGATCACGTCGCCCGCCTTGATCTTCCCGGACTTGACGGCGGTGAAGGTATCCTCTTCTCGGTTAAAGACCCGCGCCGGGCCACGATGGAGCATCCGCTCGTGACCGGCAACCTTCGCCACACACCCTTCCGGCGCAAGATTACCCTTGAGGATTACCATGCCCCCGGTCGGCTTGAGCGGCCGCTTGAGCGGTCGGATCACCTCCTGCCGCGGGGTTTCGCGGGCGCCCCGCGCTTCCTCGCCGATCGTCTTGCCGGTGACCGTCAGCTCGTCAGCGTGAAGGAGACCCGCATCAAGGAGACGTTTGGCTACCACCGTCATACCGCCAGCCCGGTGCATGTCCGGAGCGGTAAAGCGTCCCCACGGCTTCAGATCGGCCAGAAGCGGGATCTTTCTCGATATTCGATCGAAATCGCCCAGGGACAGCTTGACACCGGCCGCCTTGGCCACAGCGAGTAGGTGGAGCACGGCGTTGGTGGATCCCCCAGTGGCCATCACTCCGGCGATGGCGTTCAGAAAGGCCTTGCGGGTGAGGATCGCTTTCGGGGTCACGCCGCGTCGCAACACCTCCATCACCAGTCTCCCGCACTCGAACGCTACGTCCTCCTTCCCTGCATCTACTGCCGGGACACCATTCCATCCCATCGGCGAGATGCCAATCATCTCAAAGGCGGTGGACATGGTGTTGGCGGTGAACTGGCCGCCGCAGGCACCGGCGCCCGGGCAGGCATGGCCCTCGATGGCGCAAAGTTCCTCAGCCGACATCTTGCTCGCATTGAAAGCGCCTACAGCCTCAAAGACATCCTGGATCGTGAGGTGGCGGCCCTCGTACTCGCCGAATTCGGTGGAGCCGCTATAGAGCATGAGTCCCGGGATGTTGAGGCGGGTCAGAGCCATGACGGTACCAGGGATTGTCTTATCGCAGCCGGAGATGGCGACAAGGGCGTCAAAGAGGTGACCTCTGGCGACCAGCTCGATCGAGTCGGCTACGACCTCCCGGCTCACCAGGGACGTCTTCATCCCTTCGGTCCCCATGGCGACGCCATCGGAGATCGCAATCGTATTGTACTCGATCGGTGTCCCGCCGGCGGCCCGAATGCCCGCCTTGACTCGCTCGGCCAGCGTCCGGTGGTTGAAGTTGCAAGGCATGACCTCGATCCAGCAATGGGCCACGCCGACTAGCGGTCGAGCTAGATCCTCATCCTTGAAACCGATGGCCTTGAGCATCGCCCTTGCCGGCGCGCGGTCCGGACCATCGAGTAAGGTGCGGCTTTTATGTCTTGGATCGAAGGTCATCGATTCCTCCTCATGTGCAGCGTCCTTACGCGGGAACAAATCACGGGCGGGTGATGCCCACGTGAATTCCCTGCCCTAGCAAGCGGGGCGGCGACGTGCGGTTAGTTGAAAGCAGATATAGCTTCCCATCTTCAGTGACCACGCCGATATTGTTTGCTGACACCGAGAAAGGACGGTTCGCCACCCGGGCCACGCCGGCTGAGAGATCGACCGGATTACCACCGATCTGATTGAGCGGCACACCCCATATCTTTTTGTTGGTAGGATCATACCAGACCAGCAGATCTCCTGTCGATGCGAGGTAGACCGATCTCCCATGGGCGCCTGTTCTGAGGTCCTCTAAGCCCTTCGCCGCGTAGACCGCACGGACCATGTCCGGATTCCGCAGATCTCGCACGACCCAGAAGAGATGCCGTTCGGTGACCTTCTGCGCGGTTATTTCGTAGCCTTCCAGCGTAATCAGGTCTGTCTCGTCCTCTGGTCTTGTGACCATAGTGAAGTCAAACAGACTGAACCGCTGGGCCCGCGACGCCGGTTCCAGTACCAGCCTGATGATCGGAAAGATCAGTTCAATGGGGGCCTCAGCCACAGACTTGAGTCCTGTTCCATCCAGACGCATGTGCGAGAAGGCTCGTTCCTTAGGGGTTACCTGGGTGCTAAACACGAGGGTATTCTCAAAAATCCCCATCTTCTCGTAGGCTAGTTCGGAGACGCTCCCCGTGTTAGCTACAACCGACCGAAGCGGCCCGGCCGGGAGGTCATACCGTCGCATCTCCTTGTTCAGCCCAAAGAAGAGGGCGTCTTTGCCCTTAATGTTGTACCGGATCACGGTGTCGATCGATCCGCTGACTCCGGAGATCTTTTGCTTGCCTCCGGTGAGCAAATCCACCAGGACCAGGATCCGGTCACCCTGGCTTTCCGAAAGAAAGAGGAGGCGATTGTCGTCGAGGAACTTCGGCGAGAAGCTTCTCGCGGTTGACAGTTCATCCGAGAAGTTGCGCCTGACCCCTACGATGTTATTGTTTTCATCTAGATCGGCGACGAACACCTGATCGAGGCCGGTGGTGGTCCCGCCAGTCACATAGGCCAGCCGCTGGCCGCTGGGTGACATGGCGATCTCCGAGATTGCCCCGGACAAGCCCGGGACGCGTACGGGTCTGCTACCATCTGCGTTCTGAACCAGGACCGAGCTAGTTCCCTGGTCTTCTGAGACAATGTAGGCGACCTTTGACATCGTGGTCGCACAACCCGCACTGAAGATTAGAGCGGCCATGAACCCGCACATGATAACGACCTTCCTTGCTTGCATAGACGATCTCCTTTTCGCGCTCGCGGCGGAATCACACACTGGATCGATCAGCATCTTCGGTTTCAGCCTCCGGGTACAGGATTATAGGAGAGAATCTCCTGCGGCACAAGCACCGGATGGCTCGGTCAGCATCGTCCCGGCATATCCTTCTCCCTGCGCCGGGGTCAACTCTGCCAGCAGGGCATCAGCAGCCGCTTCGCCGCTACGAATCGCGTCGGGGACGCCGACGCCGCGGTACGCGTTGCCGGCCAGTTTGAGGGTTGGCCACCGGCGAAGCTGGCGTTCGAGCGTTGCCAGCCGAGCCAGGTGCCCCACATGGTACTGTGGCATCGACTGAGGGTGCCGTACCAGATGACTCCACAACGGAGCAGTTTCAATCCCCAGGAGCTCCTTCAGGTCGTGGCGAACCGCAGTAAGCAGCCGCTCATCATCCCATTCGAATGGTTCGGGCTGGAGTGCCCCGCCCGCGAAGGTGCGCAGCAGGGCGTGGCCGGCAGGCGCGCGATTGGCGAACTTCACGCTACTAAAAGAGCAGGCGATGATGGTGCGCCCCTCGCAGGCCGGCACAACAAATCCAAAACCATCGAGCGGATGGGGAATCGCATCCTTCCGATAGGCGAGGCTGATCGTGACCGAGGAGGCGTAGGGGATGGCCTCCAGCTCTCGAGCGAGGTCGCCGTCAAGGTCATGCGTTAGTACGGCGGTCTGGAAGGCGGGGACGGCGAGAATGACCCCATCAGCCTCGATGTTAGTGCCGTCCTTCAGCCGTATGGTCCAGCCTTTCTCCCTCCGCGCGATCCCGGCGACCGGGCAGCCAAGCCGTACCGTGCCTGCCGGTAACCGCCTCACCAAGGCATCGACAAGCGCTTGCAGCCCATTGTCCAGCGTGGCAAACAGACTATACCGCGGGCCGCTGTCGGATTTGGTGCGAGTTTTGCCAGAGGCGCTCAACCGTTTCCGTCGCAGGGCAAGGATGAGGCTGCGATGCTGTGCTTCCATTTGCAGAAACTGCGGGAAGGTGGCCTGTAGACTCAACCGTTCCGGGTCTGCCGAGTAGATGCCTCCAATCATCGGCTGAGCCAGCCGTTCGAGCGCTTCCGCTCCCAGACGACGTCGAACGAACGACGCAAGACTTTCATCGGGACTTGGCTGCCCACGGGGTAAGACCAGGTCTAAGGCCATTCTCGCTTTGCCGCGCCAGGTGAGCAGCCCCGATCGCAAAAACGGCCAGATTCGCGTTGGCGCCAGCAAGGTGAACCCTTCAGGCAGAGGATGAAGCGTTTTGCCCATGGCGACGAACGTCCGGCGATGGATCTCGCTGGTCCCGATGATCCGATCGCTCAGGTCGAGGCGCCTGATGAGGTCTACCGCCCACGGCTTGTCAGTGAATAAGGTATCCGGTCCCGATTCAAGGATGAAGCCGTCCCGACACGTTGTGCCGATCACGCCACCGGGGCGCGAGCCTGCCTCGAGGAGCATCACCTCGCAGGGCGCCAGTTCGCTGCTGTGCCGCTCCTGTAGCCGGTATGCAGCGGCGAGGCCCGCGATGCCGCCCCCGACCACGACGATACGCTTTAGGTTGTTACCCGGCTCTATTCCCACCCCCTGCTGTCCAAAACGTATGATCCGTACTCGAAAAGGGTCATCTAGCTCTGGTTCACGCGCCGCCGTACCAGATCTGCCAGCGCCCGGATGTAGAGCGGATGATCGTTCACCGCGTTGGCCCGCTTGAGATCGAGCCCCAGCACATCAGCCTCCGCCTTCGCTTCTACGTCCAGATCGAACAGCACCTCGACGTTATCGCACACAAATCCTATGGGGGCCAGTACCACCGATCTGCACCCTTCGGCCTTGAGCTTCCGCAGGACATCGCTCACATCAGGCGTAAGCCACGGCTGCCGTGGATCGCCGCTGCGGCTCTGGTAGGCGAGTGACCAGTCCGGGTGCCCCAAGGCTGCCGCCACGAGTCGGCACGATTCATGTAACTGCTGAACGTATGGCGATGATGCGGCCATGGAGGTTGGAATACTATGGGCCGTGAAGAGCAGCCATGTGCTGCGCCTGTCCCCGCATGCTTTAAGCGGGGAACGGAGATCGGGCGGAGTCTCTTGCAGTTGCAGGCGGATCTGCTCGGCCACGGCCGCGATAAAATCCGGGTGATTGTAGCAGGGCTGGGCGAAGTCTACGTGTGGCGCCCTGGGCCCTGCAGCTATCAGTGCGTCGGTGACCGTCCCCACCGATTTCTCCCAGCTCGCTGCCCCGGAATCGTGCGGGGCCATGATGAGCCCGACAGCGCGCTTCACGTTATCGTGGACCATCTGTTCGACCGTCTCGCTGGTCATGGGGTGCCAGTATCGCATCCCGACGTACACGGGAAGTCTCGGCCCCTCCCGCTCTAGCAGAGCCGCCAGGCTCTTTGCCTGCTGGAAGGTCAGATCGGTTATCGGCGACCTACCGCCAAGCTGGTCGTAGTGCCGAGCGACCTCTTCCAGGCGTCCCGGTGGCACCGGTACGCCCCGAAGTACATTGCTCAGAAATGGACGGACCTCATCAGGCTTTGTAGGGCCTCCAAAGGCGATCATCAGGACGGCGTCGAATGGTGGAGCCACGTCATCTCGCCGTCTCTTCGTGAACATAGTCGATGAGCGCGCGCAAGTGGTCCACGGGGGTTTGTGGCAACACCCCATGACCGAGGTTGAAGATATGGCCCGGACGTTTCGCGGCACGCTCAAGAATCCGTCCGGCCTGGCGGCGAATCTCATCGGGCTCGGCAAGGAGCACCATCGGGTCCAGGTTGCCTTGCACCCCGACCTCATGCCCGAGACGCGCCCACGCCTCGTCCAGATCAACGCGCCAATCCAGCCCGATAACATTCCCGCCCGCCTCCCGTATCAGTGGGAGCAGCGTGGCCGTATCGGTCCCAAAGTGAATGACCGGTACGCCCGGCGTCAGATTCGCGATGACGCGTTTCGTGTGGGGCAGGACAAACTCGCGGTAGTCATCCGGGCTGAGACAGCCGACCCAGCTATCGAACAATTGCGCCACCTGGGCCCCCGCGGCGATCTGGCCGTTCAGGTAGCCGGATACGACATCCGACAGCCGTTCCATCAGAGCATGCCAAGCCCCCGGGTCGCGGTACATGAGTGATTTGGTGTGTTGATACTGACGCGACCCGCGACCCTCAACCAGGTACGAGGCCAGGGTAAACGGCGCCCCGGCGAACCCGATGAGGGGAATATTAGGCGGAAGGGCCGCCCGCGCCAGGCGCACCGCTTCGAAGAGGAACGACAGCGATTCCTGCACATCGACCGGCTGTAGTCTTTTCAGGTCAGCCCCGGATCTCACCGGGTCGTGGATGACCGGGCCATCGCCCTTCGTAAACTCGAGGCCGACCCCCATCGGTTCCACCACCAGCAAGATGTCCCCGAAGATGATCGCGGCATCCACCCCAAGGCGTTCAACGGCCGTCACCGCGACCTCAGCCGCCAGATCCGGCCGGTGACACAGCTCCAGAAACGAGAGCTTGCCGCGGATCTCACGGTACTCCGGCAGGTAGCGCCCGGCCTGCCGCATGATCCAGATCGGCGTATAGGGCGTTGGCTCCAGGCGGCAGGCTTTCAGGAAGGCACTCTCTTGCAGCAGTTCCGCAGATCGGTCCTCCCGCACCTCGCCTGCCTGCCGCACTTCGCACGGCGCAGGCAGGCACCCCGTACCCCGCACCACCCTTGCTCGCTTGATCCGTCGCAGTACGTGTGCATGGCGTGCGACAGTGAGGATCAGGGGCCCCATCTTCGGATGCTCCGGCTCCAGGTCCACAACCAGGCCATGCTCGCGCATGGCTCTGCTGCAGGTGGGGCCAATTGACGCGACGACCGCGTCCTGGAGTCCTGCCCGCAGCGACTCCTCCAACCCGGATTCCGCTGCGACCTGCAGCAGATGATCCACCTGCACTGCGGTGGTAAAGAGGACCAGATCGACCTCCCGCTCGGTGATGGCCTTGATTGCGCGCCGAAGAGGGCCACAGTCCTCTGGCAATGCCCATCGGTAGACGGAGACCCGCATCACGGAGGCCCCTCGCGCCGCGAGCCCGGCAACCAGCTCCGGGTTGCTCCGTCCGTACTCCTGTACCGCCACCCGCCGACCTTGCAGGGGGATCGCTGCGTCGTCGATAGCGCTCAGAATTTCACGCCAGGTGTTCGGTTCCGGGACAGCCACCGTAATCGGGACGCCCAGATCGCGCAGCACCGTCTGCGATTTTGAACCGCGGACAATGGTCGGGATTCGGCTCAACGCGGCAAGGATCTCTGCGCGTGGGTAGGCGCCTTCAATTGCGGTAAGTAGGGCGCGGATGCCAACGCCGGTCAACAGCACGATCATGTCGATCCGACCGGCCAATAACTCTCTCGCGAATTTTAACGCTTCCGGGTTTTCCGCGAGCGGAACCTCTCGGACAGCCGGCGCGGAGATAGGAGTCCCGCCTTGGCGGCTGATCAGGTCAGCCATGGCACCAGCCAGGCGACTTTCAAAGGAGACCACTTTGAGGCCGGTCAAGCCGCTAAGCTGGGAAGCAGCAATCTGGTTCATGGCTCAAAGCCTCTTCGGGGGCGCCGAGACGAAGGGTTTCAGTCTATCTGCCTTTTAGTTACCATAGAATGAACCTGTAGTATACGGTCGGCGGCTCAAAAGCGCCAGAGCAAAAGAGATGCCAGATGAGTCCTTGACCCGATCAGAGGGTAGGATTATAGTGACTACTCAGGTGTTTAGGCTGAAGGCTGTTACTCTCTGCGCATGGACCGAATCAAGGCGCCCAGAACCTTTTCGGTCTCCATCATGTTTGCGTTGCATTCAGAAAACGCCTGGTTCATCTGTGCGCGTTCCTACAGTCTAAAAGACTACAGTCTATCTACCTGAGTAGTTACGGAGAATTCACATATGGATTGGTTGGCTGACCCCCAAACATGGATCGCATTTATCACGCTCGTCGTGCTTGAACTCGTTCTCGGCGTTGACAACGTTATCTTCATTTCGATTCTGGCCGGAAAACTTCCTACCCATCAGCAAGACCGGGCACGCACCATCGGCCTGGGACTGGCAATCGTCTCGCGCGTTCTGCTTCTGCTCTCGCTCTCATGGGTCATCAGCCTCACCGAACCGCTATTCTCGGTGTTCAAGTATGAGATAGCCGGGCGCGACATCATCCTCATTCTCGGCGGCCTGTTTTTGCTGGGGAAGAGCACCCATGAGATTCATCAAAAACTGGAGGGTGTAGAGGGGCACGCCTCAGCCCATGTCGGCCCCTCGTTCGCCAGCGTCATTGTGCAGATACTCCTGCTGGATGTCATCTTCTCGCTCGATTCGGTGATCACCGCCGTAGGCATGGTTGACCAACTGGCGATCATGATCGCCGCCGTGATTATCGCGGCAGGAGTGATGATTGTTTCCGCCCGTCAGATCAGCGGTTTTGTGGATCGCCATCCTACCATCAAAATGCTGGCGTTGAGTTTTCTCCTGCTCATCGGCTTTACCCTCATCGTCGAGGGCCTGCATCAGCATATCCCCAAAGGTTACATCTACTTTGCGATGGCGTTCTCGATCGTTGTAGAACTGTTCAACCTACGGCTGAGAAAGGTTCGCGCCGAGCCGGTGAAGCTGCACGAAGCATACGTCGACGAGGCAGATAACTGATTGGACGGCGCTGTCAATATACCGCAAGAGGGACGCTCTATTGAACAGAGGGTGTAACTACAAGGTGTTTAGGCTGAAGGCTGAAGGCTGAAGGCTCTGAATTATCTCGCAAGACGCGAATCAAGCCGTTCAAGACCTTCTCGGTTTCTATGACTTTTGGTTCAACCCAATAAACCAACATTGCTACTTCATCAGCCAGCTCAAATGCCTGAAGTTTTGTGTGATCACGCATGATTATCCCTAACAGCCTTCAGCCTTCAGTCTATCTACCTGAGTAGTTACCAGATGGTGAGCCAGTCAGCAGAAACGATCGGCGCCGGCGCCTTTGACCAACTCGACCCACCTGATCCGGAACTCTATCTCGACTGCATCCACTGCGGGTTCTGCCTGCCGACCTGTCCCACCTACCTTGTTCTCGGCAACGAGATGGATAGCCCGCGCGGACGGCTCTACCTCATTCGGACCGCTTCAGAAGGGAAGATCGGCGCCTCTGACAGCTTCGTCAAGCACATGGACCTCTGCCTCCTCTGCCGGGCCTGCGAGACGGCCTGCCCTTCGGGCGTGAAGTTTGGCTTCCTGATGGAGGCGGCCAGAGGCCAGATCGCGCGGCGCTATCAGTACCCCCCTGCCGAGCGGCGTTTCCGCGATTTCATTCTGCACACTTTCACCGATCTCGGTCGCCTGCGGACGCTTACCAGCCTCCTTCGGTTGTATCAGAGGTTGGGCCTGCAGCGGCTCATTAGGGCTTCAGGGCTCTTGAGCTTCTTTGGCCGTCTTGGCCAGATGGAGGCCCTTCTTCCCGAGATCGCGGCCCCTTGCCTGGGCGAGCTCCCCGAGGTCACACCAGCCAAAGGTCAGAGGCGTGGGCGGGTTGGGCTCCTGCTCGGCTGCGTCCAACGGTTCTTCTTCGCCCACGTGAATGCTGCCACGGTCCGGGTTCTGAGCGAGAATGGCTACGAGGTGGTGGTGCCAAGGAACCAAGAGTGCTGCGGTTCGCTCCTGGTTCACGAGGGGGAGCGGGAACGAGGGAAGCTGCTGGCGCGGCGGACAATCGAGTGCTTCGAGCTGGCGAACGTCGATGTTATCGCTGTGAACGCGGCGGGGTGCGGCTCGGTGATGAAGGAGTATTGGGAGCTGTTCCAAGCTGACCCAGACTACGCCAAGCGGGCTGAGGCCTTCAGTAGGAAGGTGCGGGATGTCTCAGAGCTTCTGGCTGGGCTCCCGTTATGCGGTAAGCTCCAGCCGCTGAACCTGACGGTTACCTATCATGACGCCGGTCATCTGGTGCACGGCCAGAAGATTCGGCAGGAGCCGAGGCGACTGCTGAATACGATCCCGGGCCTCCGGTTGGTCGAGCTGAGAGAATCCGACTTCTGCTGCGGCAGCGCCGGGATCTACAATCTCCTTCATCCCGACGTGGCTCAGCAGTTGCTCGATCGCAAGGTCGAGCGGATCAGGGAGACGGGGGCTGACGTAGTGCTGAGCGGCAACCCCGGCTGCTCCCTCCAGATCGAGAAGGGCCTCAGGGAGCGTGGACTTCAGATCCGGGTTCTGCACCCCGTCGAGCTGTTGGACTGGTCGTACCGGGGTACGGAGAGATAAGCACAGATTCGAGCTTACCGAATTACTCGGGCGTGGCCCAACTCGCGCGTCTCGGCCGTACTTGTCCGAGGAGCGGCGCCCGGCGTGCGCGTGGCGAGCGGCGGCGACTGACGAACCTCAGGCTGCAGGTCTCCACCCTCTTTCCGCTCGCGAAGCTGGAAAGCGAGTCCGGGTCTGTAGTCCTCGGGTGGATCGAAATACCTAGCCACCGCTCCGCACCCGCTTGAGGGCCATCACCAAATCCTTAGCTGCCGGCGCCATGATTCCACCTGCCAGCGATACGACGACAAGCATAACCCAATCAAGCGGGTTTTGGGGAGGGTTGGTCCAAGCGAGGTACACGAGGCACCCGAACAACGCCACTGCCCCAAGGAGCACCGAAGCCACCTGATTGCCCGTCTGCCACCGGTAGCTCATCGTAAGTTGGAACGCGTCAAGCCGCCGCCGAATGAACCGGCGCAGGCGCACGTAGGTGTCGGCCTGACTCTTGGCGCGCGCTGGATCGTCCGCCGTCGAGGCCGGAGGCTGTTGCGCCCAGATGAACCAACGAATGTGGTCGTCATTATCGGGATGGGCTGCTGCGCTGAAGAACAGGTAAAGCTCAGGGTTGATATTCGGATGCTCCAGCGCGGCGTCGGCCGCGTCCTGAATCTGCCCCATCATCTTCTCCAACTCAAGGGCAAACAGCGCGTTATCAGGGGAAATAACCCAGGGCGTCCACTCAATACTCTTGCCCATGGCCGATGGGTCGACCGTCTCTCCTGTCGTAAGCCGGATCAACTGGGAGTACACACGCTCACGAAAATCGGAATGGTTGACGAGGGGTGGGCGGCCGATCTCTATGAAGGCCTCTGGAGGGATCTCCACGCTCTGGATCCAGTCGCGGACCCGCCGCTTGTGAAACCGATCTCGCCAACTGAATAGCGCCTTGAACGTCTCGATCAAAGCCATTGAAAGTGCGCTGATCGCTGCCAGCGTGATGGCATAGCGCAGGATGAAACCTACAAGCCGATCGATACTGCGGTAGACATCTTCAGGAGTCATCGTCATCACCCTTTGAACCCGAGAGACTGTGGCCAATCGCTCGCGCGTCTAACGTTACCTTTGACCCCAGCCTGTTTCAGTCGCTGGTGAGCCTCTCCCGATCATGCGATCACGGCCGTGATCAACGGCATCCACACGCACATCGGAGTTGCCTCCCCCGTACTTTTTATACCACACCATCGCGGAGCAGCTCTGCAATAGCGCTATCATCTAACGCAAGCAGACGAGCGAGGATCGCGTCGGTGCGCTCGGGCCATGTCTCAGGCATCCTCCACGATCTCTTGCAACGCGTCGATGAGCGGGGGCAGATCAGTGGTGATGGTGTCCCAGAGCAAATCGAAGTCGATGACATCGTACCCATGAACAAGCCGGTTACGCATGCCAATAATCTGGAGCCACGGTATCTCCGGGTGACGCGATTGTGTCGGTTGAGACATGCGATTGGCAGCCTCGCCGATGATCTCCACCAACTGCGTCAGCGCCAGTTGCAGCACACGATTGGCAGCCAATTCCTCCCGAATCGAGCCGCCCAGCAAGTCGACGGCTTCGCGAGCGTGACTGAGCATATCCTTGAGGCTCACCTGATCGTCATGCTTGCTCATATTGCGCCTCCGCCGCCTGCAATACTTCATCCCGGAAGTACGGGTTCAAGCCCTTGACCGTGTGTATTTCCACCTTGCGTTCCAGCAGCCGGCTCAAATCGATCTCCATTCCCGACAGCGTAATCAGGCCCACCCGCGCGCTGGATTCGAATTCGACCAGGACGTCCACGTCGCTGTCGGGCCCGAAATCGTCGCGCAGCACCGACCCGAAAAACGCCAGCCGGCGAATCCGGTTGCGCCGGCAAAACTCGGCAATCTTCTTTTTGGGAATATCAATTTTCACGCTCATGGTTGCACCTCCGCGAACATCCGGGCCTTGAACGCCGGCTTCAACAAGATTGCCGGAAACTACTCAGGTGTTTAGGCTGTAGGCTGAAGGCTGTTAGTCGTTGCGCATCGACCTAATCAAGGCACCCAGAACCTTTTCGGTCTCCATAATTTTCGCGTCGCATTCGGAAATGCTTGGCTCGTCTGTGCACGTTCCTACAGTCTAAAAGCCTACAGTCTATCTACCTGAGTAGTTACGATTGCCGGATCATCTCCACGTGAGAAAGATCTCCAGGCCGCGTGGTGACGCCTGGGTGTAGATCGGCTCGACGGCCCCCTGGAATCGTTCTTCACCCCGCCAAAAAGGGAAGCCGCCCAGCCGCTTGAGCAACGCCGCAGGCACAGACGGCACCCGGACCTCGCCAAACAGCTCCTCAGGCAGGCTGCTACCGTTCCAAAAGCTGGAGATGTCTGCAGCAAGTGGCTCTGGTGGCAGGGGGACCTTTGCTCCCGTCACGGTGGGGGTGGACTTTCTCCGGGTGTCTATTTTGGTGGTTTTTCCACCGGTAGCGCCTAAGAGCCCGATCAGCTCCTCTCGGCTCTTCCCGCGCAGCTTGAAGATGACAAACGGGTCGCGGTGGAACTCCTCACCCAACAGATAATAGACCGCCGCGATATGTTTGCAGGGATTCGACCAGTCCGGGCAGGAGCAGTCCGTACCAAGGTCTTGAAGCTGTTCAGGGAAGAGCGACAGCCCCACGCCCTTGAACGCCTGCTCGATCTCTTGTGGCATCTCTCCGGCCATAAGCTTGGCCGCAAAGATGGCCTGCTGAGACAGCGCCCCGATCAACTTCTGCCAGTTGGCGGCCGATAGCGCCTTGACCTGGATCGTGATGTCGTAAGGCGTGGACCGGGATCCCTGCACCTTCGCCTTGACCGTCCCCTTGTCGATATCGATGGAGAGGACCTGGCCCTGGCGGGCGTAGGAGCGGCCCCGGCCCAACCGAGCGCCGATCTGGAAGCCCTCCAGCACAGCAATCCATCGCTTGGCCCACCAGCTTTCCCCAAACGTACCGCGTTGGGAGTGAGCCTTGATCCCGCCCTTGGCCTCCCGCGGGCGCGAAGGCGGGAAGTATCCATAGTCATGATACCGTCGCCAAGCCATATCTATTCCCCTATCGCTTCTTTTCGTAGCGTGAAGAGGTCCTTGAGTGCAGTAGTTGAAAGTTCGGTCAGCCAGCCCTCTCCCGTCCCAACTACCCCCTCAGCGATCTCCTGCTTGCGCTCGATCATCTCGTCGATCTTCTCTTCCAGGGTTCCCACACAGAGGAACTTGTGGACCTGAACGTTTTTGGTCTGGCCGATGCGAAAGACGCGGTCGGTTGCCTGGTTCTCCACCGCCGGGTTCCACCAGCGGTCGAAGTGGAAGACGTGGTTGGCGCGTGTCAGGTTCAAGCCGACGCCGCCGGCCTTGAGGGACAGGAGAAAGATCTGCGGGCCGTCACCGCCGGCCTGGAAGCGCTCGACCATGCGGTTTCGCTGCGGCTGTGAGACCCCTCCATGCAGGAAGAGCACCTCGCGTCCGAACACCTCTTGCAGGTGCCGTCGGAGGATGTCGCCCATCTCGGCGAACTGCGAGAAGACCAGCGCACGGTCCCCGACCTGGATAATCTCCTCCAGCATTTCGGTTAAACGGGCTAACTTACCCGAGCGTCCGGGGATCGCGGAGTTGTCACCCAGCAACTGCGCCGGGTGGTTGCAGACCTGCTTGAGCTTCGACAGCGTCGCCAACACCACACCCTTGCGCTGGATGCCCTTGGAAGAGTTCAGCTTGGAGGTGGCGTCTTTGACCACGGCGGCGTAGAGCGACGCCTGCTCCCTGGTCAGCGTGCAGAAAACCTTCATCTCCATCTTCTCTGGCAAATCGGTGATGATGGACTTATCAGTCTTGAGCCGCCGCAGGATGAACGGCCCGGTCAGGCCTTTCAGATGCTTCACCGCCTCCTGGTCGCGGTTGGCCTGGATGGGGACGAAGAACGTCCGCTTGAACTCGCTCTGCGTGCCGAGGAAGCCTGGGTTGAGGAACTCGATGATGGACCATAGATCGCCGATGTTGTTCTCTACAGGGGTGCCGGTGAGCGCAATGCGATAGCCTGCCTTTAGCGCCCGCGCGGCCTTCGCCTGTTTGGTCTCCGGGTTCTTGATGTTTTGCGCCTCGTCGAGGATCACGCCGGACCAAGGCACCTCTTTCAGGGTCTCGAAATCCCGGTGCAGGAGTGCGTAGCTGGAGATGACCAGGGCCTGCTTTTGCGCCTTCGTCTTCAACTCAGCGCCTTTCGTTCTGGCAATGCCGTGGTGGACCATGACGGGCAGATCGGGCGTGAAGCCGGCGGCTTCTTTCTGCCAGTTGCCGACAACAGACGTCGGGCAGACCAGCAGCACCGGCCGTTTGTCGTCTGCTTCCCAGTCCCGTTGAATCAGTGCCAGCGCCATAATGGTTTTGCCGAGTCCCATATCGTCCGCCAGACACGCTCCCAGCCCCCAGCGCCGCAGGAAGGCCAGCCATGAATAGCCACGCATCTGGTACGGACGCAGCGTTCCCTGGAATCCGTCCGGCGCGGGCAGAGACTCAAACGCGGCGCGCCCGTCCAATGAGGACAGCAGGTCGGCGATCCAGCCTGTGGCGGTGACGCCCTCGAAAGCGATGCCGTCCGGCGCCTTCCCCGCACCCAAGGCCATCCGGACAATCTCGCGTGCGGTAGCGTGACCTGCGGCCTTCTTCCAGAAATCAAGCGCTGTACGGATCTCCTCGGCGTTCATCTGTACCCACTGGCCGCGCACCTTGACCAGGGGCTGCTTGAGGCGCGCCAGGACCTTGAGTTCTTCGAGGGAGAGCCGCTCGCCACCGAGGGCTATTTGCCAGTCGAACTGGACAATCGAATCAAGGGACAGCCCACCGCCTCCTTGCATCTTGGGGCTCTTCACATGAGCGCGGGCGGTCAGGCGCAGCTTTGTTCCCTTACGCGTCCACCATGCCGGCAGCAGGACCCCAACACCCGCCTGTTCCAGCACCGCTGCTGAGTTGATAAGGAATCCATGGGCGCCGGTTGAATCCAGTTCGTAACCGCCCGGGGCGGCTGTCTTCAGGCTGGCCTCGATGTGTGAGGAGATCCCCGAAACCTGGCCCAGGGACGACAGCAGATATTCCCGAGCTTTGAACCCGCCGCTTCTTAGAATCGACGCCTGAGGCCCCTTGGCGTTCCAGGCGTCTTTCGCCGGGATGAGCAGGCTGGGATCGTCAGCAGCCTGCAGCAGATAACGGACATACCACGCACCACTATCATCTCCGTTGCCTTCGGGCTCCTCCAGGCGGAAGCAGAGCCGGAATGGGGTGGCCGTAGAGACGGCGATCGGGTGTTGCCATTCGCGAACCTGAACGGCAAACTGCGCCAGCGCCGCCGCGTCGCCCTCCATAATCCCATGAGGGGACCGCAGGGCGTACAGCCACTGGTCGTGAACGCTGTCGAAGCCTGTCCCCGGATCGAGTCCGGGGCAGGCTCTGAGCCTAGCCGAAGGGGTGGACGTCTGCTTCTTGCGCCCAAGTCCTGACTTGATCGGTGAGGGCTGCGTCAGGAGCGCAGGCTTGTCCCCGCATGCTTGAAGCGGGGAGCGGACGAGGTAATCAACAATCCCATCGATGAAGTCGCAGAGCACAGATCGTGACGGCGTCTCCGGCGGCAAGACGCTCTCACGAGTCAACGCCCGACAGATGTGAGGCATGGCCTTGGCGAGCGTGGCCAGTCGGTCGGCATCTGGTCCGGCAAAGACCGGCCCCCAGCGGGCGCGATAGGTTCCAGTGTCGTCGGTCACTCCGGGAAGAAATTGCTGCCGGGCCACGAGCGCTGCGGCGAAGCGCATGGCCGTCGCCCAAAACGCCAGATCGCTTCCGACGACTACGCCCGGCGCCAACGTCTGCTTGCCCACGCAGGCGCATAGAACCTCGACTGCTTGTTCGGGAGAAAGGGGAAGCGTCGTCACCGTCCAGGGTGTCAGGATGGGTTTGGCGCGGGACTTCGGCGGCTCAGCGATCAAGGGGCTGGATGCAACCGGCTGTTTGTCCATGGTGGGCATCCAGGCGATCACGGTCTCGATCCGTTTTTTGTCGGCTGCGAAGCTGAATCCCGCTTCCATCAGAGCCGCCGATAGCCCCTTGGCCTCGGGATCATAGGGAAGAGATGGGGGGTGGGAGACCTCCGGCTTTCGGCCGCGCCGCCTAGTGGGAAGAACAGCATCCGATTGTGCAGACGTTTCGCCCCAGAGAAGCACTCGGCCATCATAGACTCCGGAATGCACAACGATCATCTGCAAATTCCCTTTAGTCGATTTTCACAATCTCGAGCAGCCATTCGTACGCGGGCTGCACGAGGATGCCGGAAGGCACCTCGGCAGGTGCCCCGTCGCGGGTCAGCGTCAGCAGCCGCAGCCGCGCACCCGGGTAGATCTGACCGGCCTCGGCGAGTGCCCGCAACTCCCGCTCGGCCGTCGCCGGATCGCTGGCGTCGGCGCACACCTGGATCAGATCCATCTCGCCTTCCGCCCCGCGTACGAGGAAATCCACTTCGTAGCCGGCCGGCGTGCGCACATAGGTCACGGCGCAGCGTCGCCGCTCGAGCTCGATCATTACCGCCGTCTCGAGGGCGTGCCCGCTGTTGGCGCGTCCGCTGCGATCGAATACCGCGATCAGCGCCGAGTCCACCGGGTAGGCCTTGCGCGGATTGACCATCCGCTGGCGCTCCGAGGCCGACTCCATCCAGACCAGCCGCACCAGGAAACAGTCGTCGAGATGAGCCAGCAACTGGTGTACTGTGTCCTTGGAGATGGCCATGCCCTGGCTCTTCAGCGCCGCGTAGAACTTCTCCACGCTGAAGTGCGCGGCCGCGTTGCCGAGCAGGTGGCGCACCAGCCAGCGCAGCCCCGTCACGTTGCTCACCCCGTGGCGTTCCACCACATCGCGCAGCATGGCCACATCCACGTAGTCGCGCAGCAACTGGCGCCGCGCGGCGCCGTCGAGACCCTGGGCCTCGGGGAAGCCGCCGGTGACGAGCCAGTCTGCGAAGGCCCGCTCGATTCGAGCGCGCTCCTCCCCGGTGAGAAAGGCGGAATCGGCGGGGAGGGCCTGTCCGCGGTGGCGCAGTGCCTCGGCGAAGCTGAATGGGTAGAGCGGCACTTCCCATGCGCGCCCGCGCAGCGCCGTCGCGATCTCGCGCGACAGGAGCGCCGCCGAGGATCCGGTCACGATCACTTCGCAGCCGCCCGCATCCAGCAACCGGCGGACGAACCGCTCCCAGCCAGGAACGACCTGGATCTCGTCGAAGCACCAGGTGACGGTCGCCCGCGCGCGTGCCTCGGGGAACCGGCGGCCGTGCTCCTCTACCAGAAAACCGAGCTGGCCCGCTTCGAGGCCCGCGAACCGCTCGTCCTCGAAGTTCACGTAGGGCAGGTGTTCCCGGGGCGTGCCCCGTTCCAGGCGCTCGCGACGCAACTGGTGGAGGAACGTGGTCTTGCCCGCGCGCCGCATGCCGATCACGGCGCTCACCTTGCCGGGCAGGGCCACCGTACCGTACACCCGCCGCGGTGTCGCCTCTGGCAGCGGCCCGGCGAGCGACTCCGCCAGCTTCTCGGTCAGGGCTTCCTTCAGCTCCCGGGGGATCGCTCGGGTCATCGGGGCATATTCTCCTTTTCCGAGGGATAATATATAGGACTATTCGCCCTACGGGAAGGCGAAATTCGCGGACAGATGGCCTTCCACCGAGGCCACCGTCAGACGGATCCGGCCCTGTAGCGTGGCCACCATGGCCTCATGTGAATAGCTCGCCCTGTTCGATCTGAGATTGCTGTCCTCGGGTCGATTCGGATAGGCGCAACCACGAGTTGAATTGGTCAACAGGGGCCGCAATGTCGGCCTTCCACAAGTGCGGCTTGTTCGAGTTGATCCTTCGAGCCTTCATGAGATCCAGTCGTTCAAGACTACCGCGTTTCCGATAGTCGCGGCCACCACCCTGGTGCTCCTAACGGGACGCTATTAACCGGTGCGTTCCGTACGCCCGGTCGAATCGCTGGTTATGTGACCGACCCCACTATGCCCAAATTCTAACTCACTAAATTTACTACGGCTACATGATTTCCCACAACTGAACTTTACGCATGGCATCTTTTCTGCCATAATTACTGTCAGGAGGATAGACCATGCCAAAGACGGATATGAAGAACCTGCACGTACCCTTGCCACAACCGCTGTATCAGCGCCTCCGCGCAGAAGCCAAACGCGAGAACCGACCGGCCACAGTCTTGGTCCGTGAGGCGATCGATCTCTGGCTTGCCGAGCAGTATCGGGCCTCCGTGCATGACGAGATTGCGTGCTACGCACGAAAAGTCGCGGGGACCTCCGACGATCTCGATCCGGACTTGGAAGCAGCAAGCGTTGAGCACGTGGTGGATGCCTGGGAGAACTCCGAGCGAGTGTCCGACCCGTGAAGCGAGGCGAGGTGTATTGGGCCAGCCTTTCCCCACGATCCGGATCCGAACAACAAGGCACCCGGCCGGTCATTGTTGTGTCGCACGATGCGTTTAACCAGACCCCAGGGTGGCGATCCGTCATTGTGGTCCCCATTTCCACATCCGGCTCCCAGGCGCGACGTGGACCGACCACCGTGCTGCTCCCGGCAGGAGCAGGCGGCCTGAAGAAAGACAGTGTCGCGCTCTGCCACCAAGTGACGACGCTTGATCGAAGTAAGTTGACCTCGCTTGCCGGGATACTTCCACCCGAACTTCTCGCCCAAGTCGGTGACGGTTTAAGAATTGCGCAGGATCTGCCATAGCCAAGCCCAAGACAATCTCCGGTCACATAACGAGGCTGTAGAAAAACTCTGAAAACCCCGTCTTTCGAGGCCTCAGCAACAGATCATGATTTTCCTTGCTGCCCAATGGTGCCGAGCCTGCGGCTCTCTCTGAGCCGCGAGAGGCCACGATCCCGCCGATGTTGGGCAAAGCGTCAGATTTCGGACGATCGTCGCTCATATCGCGTCCTATGGCGAGTGCTCTTCGCGAGGAGGTTTTTCTACAGCCTCAACGCAGAGTTCAGCGGTGCGGGGCTTTATCCGCATCCGCTGGAACGATTGGTTAGCGGAATTCTTATTATTGTCTAGTGCTCGCATTCAATATCGTCAGACCAACGATATTCTTCCCATCTTTCCGTATCAATATATCATCGTCCGTTTCAATCGTTGTGGTAGCTCGCTGAGGTTTGCGGAAACTCATATAGAGCACATCTGCCTCCTTGTCGTAGTCCAACCACACATGTTGCGTTGGTAATTTCAGCATGTCGGTCGCTACTGCAACACAGTTACTGATGAAATCCACCGTTCTCTTGGTTGTTACTGTCGCCATACTATTACCAGCCACTTTCTCCTTCCGATGTTTCTCGCAGCCTTCAGAGTCCCCTTGTTTCCACGAACAACAATATCCGGCTTCTCTACAGTATCAAGTACCTCATAGAAGCAGCTTGCCAAATCATCGTGATTTTCGACAATATGGTACCATCTTTCATAAGTTAGTCGTATCGGCACACCATTTACCGAATAAGCAACTTCCATTCATATCTCCAATACTGCTAACAGATATTAGCCGACATTTCCTGGAGGGACTCTACGATATTGGTGCGTGACATGCGACACGATATCCATGACACACCCCTTGGAATACCTTTGACAGCAACGCCTGCACAGGAACCAACTGTTGGATATCCTTGTCGTTAGCTATGGATGATAACCAACAACTCAGGCGCGGGCATGTAGCCCCCTTCAACCCAGATCCCCGCTGGCCAGCGGGGCACCTTGAAAGGTTCTACTGCTCATTTTCACACGACCCCATCGCGGTGTAGCTCGGAGATCGCATCATCACCCAGGTCAAGGACCTCTCTGAGGATCGCGTCGGTGTGCTCGCCCAGGAGCGGGGGTGGCAGGCGCATCTCGGCCGGCGTCGCGGAGAGGTTGAGGGGCGTGCCGGCCAGCCGTACGGTCCCTAACGTGGGGTGCGGCATCTGGACGAGCATCCCTCGCGCATCCGCCTGCGGGTCGGCGAAGACCTTGTCGAACGTGTTCACCGGTCCAGCTGGAACATCAGCCTCGGCGCAGAGCCGCAGCCACTCGGCAACCGTCTTACCGCTGAGCAGGCTATTCAGTAGGGGGATCAACGCCTCGCGGTTCGCGACGCGTTGCGGATTAGTCGCAAAGCGCGCATCTTGTGCCCATGCGGCGACACCCGCCGCGACACAGAACCGCTGCCACTGCTCATCGTTGCCGATGGCCAGGATCAGGTAGTCATCCGCTGCTTGAAACGCTTCGTACGGTACGATGCTCTTGTGCGCGTTGCCCCAACGCCCGGGTATCTCGCCAGAGCAGAGATAGTTGCTTGCCACGTTTGCCAGTACCGCGATCTGCGAATCGTAGAGCGCGATGTCAAGATGCTGTCCAGCGCCGGTTCGCTCCCGAGCAAAAAGAGCCGAAAGGACAGCGCTGCACGCGAACAGGCCGGCGGCCACGTCCGCGATCGCCACCCCGACCTTCATGGGCGGGCCGTCGGGCTCGCCGGTGATCGACATCAGGCCGCTGCGACCCTGAATCAGAAAGTCGTAGCTCCCTAACTCGCGGTCGGGGCCGGTATGCCCGAACCCGCTGATAGAGCAGTACACTAGGCGCGGGTTGATGGCTTTCAGCTCCGCGTAACCCAGACCGAGTTTGTCCAGGACGCCGACACGAAAGTTCTCGATGACCACATCGCTGCCTCGCGCAAGTTCACGGGCAAGGGCAAGGCCGCGTTCGTGTTTGAAGTTGAGTGTGAGGCTCTGCTTATTCCGGTTGCAGCACAGGTAATAGGCCGACTCCCCGCTAAAAAACGGCGGCCCCCAGTGGCGTGACTCGTCGCCAACGCCTGGGCGTTCGATCTTGATGACATCAGCACCCAGGTCGCCCAACATCATCGCGCAGTAAGGTCCTGCCAGATGCCGCGACAGGTCCAGGACCCGCACACCGTCCAGTGCGCCGGCCATTACGCGTCCCCCTCAAACGGATAGGGTGGCAGCGGTCGTGAAAGCGGCTTGTTGGTACGGTAGCCCAGCGCATACTCCGCCTGAATCAACTGGTGGATCTCCTGCGTGCCCTCGTAGATCAACGACCCACGGGCGTTGCGGAAGTAGCGTTCAACCGGGAACTCGTCACTGTAGCCATACGCCCCATGAATCTGAACCGCATCATCTGCGGCCCGGAAGGCGTTGTCGCAGTTCATCCACTTGGCCAGGCTGACCTCGCGCGTGCACCTCGTCCCTTGATTCTTGAGCCAGCCGACCTGATAGTACAACAATCGTCCGATGTCGCGCCCAGCGACCATGCGGGCGATCTTTTGCTGAATGAGCTGGTGCTTCCCGATAGGTTGTCCGAAGCTCTGCCGCTGCTCGGCGTAAGAGACGCTGGCCTCAAGACAGGCCTCCATCAAACCGACCGCGCCGGCAGCAACCGCATAGCGGCCATTGTCCAGCGCGCTCAGGGCGATCGTGAGCCCTTCGCCTTCCGCGCCGACGCGGTTATCAGCGGGCACGCGTACCTCTTGCAAAGCGATGCTGCCGGTGTTGCCGATACGCCCGCCCAGCTTGTGGTGGAGGCTGGAACTGCTCACGCCTGCAAAGCCGCGCTCGACGATGAACGCGGAGATACCCCGATGGCCCGCTCCACGGTCGGTGTAGGCAAAGACCAGAAAATGGTCGGCGACATCGGCCAGGCTGATCCAGGTCTTCTCGCCGTTGAGGATATAGTGCTTACCGTCGCGCCGGGCGGTCGCGCGGATGCCCGCGACATCGCTTCCGGCGTCCGGCTCGGTCAAGGCAAAGGCCGCCAACTTCTCGCCACTGGTCTGCGGGATGAGGTATCGTTGTTTCTGTTCTTCGCTTCCCCACTGCAGCAGCGCTAGCGAATTGAGGGCAAGATGCACAGCGATCAGGACGCGAAACGCGGTATCAGCGCGCTCCAGCTCTTCGCAGACGATCCCAAGGCTCAGGTAGTCCAGGCCCAGCCCACCGTAGCGACGGGGAATGCAGAGACCCAGCAGGCCCTGGGCCGCCATCTTGGGCACGATGTCGGCTGGGATCTGCTCGGCTCGCTCCCAGTCGCGCAGATGCGGCAGGATCTCGTGGCGGCAGAACTCGCGCGTGGCGTCGCGGACGGCCTCGTGGTCTGGGGTCAGACTGATGTCCATGCTGGTCCCTTCCGTTCTTTTAGGGCAATACCGCATGCGCCGCCGGCACGCCCATACACATGAGAGTCCGGATCCCGCACCCCCTCCTCAACCCTTCCCTTGTAGGGGCAGGCCTTGTGCCTGCCCAGATCGGGCGACCACAAGGGTCGCCCCTACGCCGAGTGGGGGGGGCTTTCGAGCCAATATCACAGGGCGCAGGTACGAAATCCCGCAAATACGTCACGTCGGTCCGGCAGGAAGAAATTGCGAAACGAGTTGCGGACCAGGCGAGATCGGGTGGCCCACGCCCCCCCTCTCAAGACCTTGCGATAACCGAACCAAGGCGCAGAATATTCTCTATATGGCGAATCTACCGTAAATCCGGGGAATGGAAAGAAGGGAGAGGCGGTCCACTCCCAGACATTGCCGATCATCTGGCGGCAGCCAAAGGCGCTGTCACCGGCCGCGTACGCTCCCACATCAACGCACCCCAGCCGACGTGAATCCAGGTTGGCGTGTTCGGGCGTAGGCGGCTCATCTCCCCAGGGGTAGCGTCGCTTGTGCCCGGTGATGCGTGTACCGTCAGGGGTGGGCTCCGCGCTGGCCGCCATCTCCCACTCCGCCTCGGTGGGAAGCCGTCTGCCCGCCCACTGGCAGTACGCTTCCGCCTCGTGCCAGCCCACGTGGACGACAGGGGCATGCGCTTCAAGTGAAACAATCCGGTCGAAATATCTGTGCAGCCATCCGTTCTGTCCACGGTGCCAATAAAGCGGGCGCTGTGCTCCCGTCTTGGTGCGCCAGATCCACCCTTGACGACTCCACAGCTCACGGCGCAGATAACCCCGATCCCCGACGAACTCGGCGAACTGCGCGTTGGTCACTGGAGCTTTAGCGATCTTGAATGGAGAGATGTCGACCGGATGGGCCCATTTCTCATTATCGAACACAAAGGGCAGATCAGGCGTGGCGCCCAACTGAAATGCCCCCCCCGGGATCTCGACGTCTCCGGGCCATGGGCCGCCACCCAGCCCGTGTGCGCCCGACCCATTCTCGATGGTACTGAGCCCTGGGGCGGGGTATTCCAGGGTCTGCCTCATGTAGGTGAATGCCTCCTCGTGCATGTCTTCGTGCAATACGGAGAGCAGATACAAGTAGGTCTCCTCAGCGCCGGGCTGGTCGGAAGCCAGACGCTTGAGGACCGAGTCGAGTACTCTGTTCTTGTAATCAAGGGTAGTCTCTCTCGAAGGCAGGGGCAGGCCCCAGCGATCACAGTGATCTATCTTGAACGAGTCGTAAAAACTCTCCGCCCCCTCCAGCAGGAACTTGGTGGAACCAAGAACCGGCAGGAGAAAGACATCATAAAAAAAGGCCGTATGCCCAAGCTCCCAGAGGAAAGGATTGACAGTCTCCGTTTGGGGAACAACCAGTTGCGTCTCCGCCAGATCTTGAACCAGCCCGATGGTTCGCTCGTGGGCGTCAGTAACCATACAAGCAAGCTGAGACGCGGGAATGGTGGTCGGCATCTGATCCTCCCTGTTAAGCAAAATAACCGCGCCCGATCCCTCTACTGCCTGGCCGCAATACCGGCTATCACCATAGATTCGGCTGCAAGCCCTGCCTCCACCCTGCAGGAGGGACCATACCCCGCGAATTATAAGTCCGCATTGGAAAGCGGGCAAGGGTTCTTTGAATCACCTGAAAGCGCCCAAAAAGTATGGACACGGGAGACGGGTGATGTATGCTCTCACTTGAGAACGCTCATCGGGCGAAGAGAAAAGGAGATGATGACCCCTTACAACCTGATCCAGTTCATTCGCGATCTTCCAAAAGCAGAGTTGCATGTGCATATTGAGGGCACATTGGAACCTGAACTGTTGTGGGAGATGGCCGGGCGCAATCGCCTGACCCTTCGATTTCATACGGTCGAGGAGCTTCGCAAGGCGTATAGCTTTCATAACCTCCAGTCGTTCCTTGATATCTATTATGACGGAACCCGCGTGCTTCTTTCCGAGCAAGATTTCTTTGATTTGACCTGGGCCTATCTTGAGCGCGCCGCGCAACAGAATGTTCGACACGTGGAAATCTTCTTTGATCCCCAGGCTCACACCGATCGGGGCGTCCCATTTGAAACGGTTATCAGGGGCATCCATCGCGCCCTCGAAGAGGCCATCCCAAGACTTCGCATCTCATCAAAGCTGATTATGTGCTTCCTCCGCCACCTGACCGCAGAGGCGGCGATGCAGACGCTCGAGGCCTCCCTCCGATTTAAGAACTGGATTGTGGCTGTCGGATTAGACTCGTCAGAGCTGAATCATCCCCCCAACAAGTTCGTTGAAGTGTTTCAGCGGGCCAGAGCGGAAGGGTATTTGACCGTCGCCCACGCAGGGGAAGAAGGTCCCCCGGACTATATCCGGCAGGCGCTCGACCTGCTCAACGTTTCGCGGATAGACCATGGCGTCCGATGTCTTGAGGATCCATCGCTGGTCCAACGACTGGCCCGGGAAAGAATTCCCCTCACCGTGTGTCCCCTCTCAAACGTTAAACTCCGTGTCTTCAAGTCGCTAGAGGATCATAATCTTAAGAAACTGCTGGATCTAGGGCTGTGCGTTACCGTCAATTCTGATGATCCCGCGTACTTTGGCGGCTATATCACCGAGAATCTCCTGGCCTCACAAAAGGCTCTCGGGCTTACGAGGCATGATCTCTACACGCTCGCAAGGAACGCTTTTGAGGCGAGCTTCTTGCGCGCCGACGAGAAGCAACGCCTTATTGCTGAACTCGACCGCTTTATGGCAGCGCACCCCGGCTAAGCCTCCGTGTTCAGTTGTAGGGGCGCTGCTTGCTGCGCCCGTCACGGGCAGGGCAAGCCCTGCCCCTCCCGGGTCCAGGAAGGGTACGTTGACGACCTTCATTCGGAAAGTTATGATGCTGACAATGCGACCGAATGAAGGTAAATTGTCGTGAATGGGAGGGCGCAATGATTGTCGTTGCCAACAGGGTACCAATTGCTAAGGGATACGAGCAGGAGTTTGAGAAGCGATTCGAGCGGCGTCTTGGCGCGGTTGATCAGATGCCGGGATTCATCCGAAACGAAATCCTTCGGCCTATCATTGGTGATTACTACATCATCATGACCTATTGGGAGAGCAAGGAGGCGTTCGAGGCCTGGACTCAGAGCGAATCGTTCAAGCAGGCTCATGCCAACCCGGCGCCCCAGGAGATGTTCGCGGGCCGGAATGTCTTCGAGATGCATGAGGTCATCCAACTGTCGGAGAAAAAACCGTAGTGGGCGGCGACTGCAACACGATGCAGCATCATGCAAAGCGAGCGATTCTCGGGGTCATCCCGGCAAGGCTTGACTCGACGAGGCTGCCCGGTAAAGTCCTTCGGACGATCCGTGGCCGGCCGATGTTGCACCACGTTTTTGCGTACGCGAGCCAATGTGGGCTTTTGGATGATCTGGTGGTGGCGACCGATTCGAAAGAGGTTTACGAGTACTGCGTCTGCAATCAGATGAAGGTCCGCATGACATCGAGCTGCCATGCATCCGGGACCGACAGGATCCACGAGGTCATGCAGACGCTACCGGCCGATATCTACGTCAACATCCAGGGTGATGAGCCGATGATCAGGCCGGCGCACCTTGAGGCCCTCTTACAGCCGTTCCTGAAAGATGCCGCTGTCCAGGTCGGTACGCTAAAAACCTCTATCACGGCGGACGAGGCGCACAACCCCAACTGTGTGAAGGTGGTCACGGATACAACCGGCAAGGCGCTCTACTTCTCGCGCTGCGCTATTCCATACAACCGGGACCATGTGCCTGAGACTCGCTACTTCAAGCATCTCGGTATCTATGCGTATACACGATCGGCATTGGATCGCTTTCACCAACTGCCGCCGTCCAGACTGGAACAGGCTGAGAAGCTCGAGCAGCTTCGGTTCCTGGAGAATGGCATACCGATCTATGTCACCGAGACCCCCTACGACACCATAGGGGTGGACACCGAAGAAGATCTCGCTCGCGTCGAGCGGTATTTTCAAGACCTTGAATCCACTGGGGATTCATTCCCCGCGGCTTGCCGCGAGTTCGTCATACCGGCGGACCCCGGATAGGAGTCCGGGGCGGGCGCCGGTATCCAGAGGGCCCGACTGGATTCCCCCGTATCAAGTACGGGGCAGGCGTGTCAAGCACGGAATGACGGGCCAGAACAGAAGACGATACCCCGCAGATTGCTGCGGGGTAGGTTCATTCTTCAGAGCGCGTCTGAATTCGCGATCTACCCTCGCCAGCCGATGAAGCTTAACTGGTGGCCGCTCTTTCCTTCTTTCCGGTAGGAGAAGAAATCCCCGACGTGGCAGGCCGTACAGGGGCCGATCTTCCTGATGTGCGATTGAGGAATGCCTGCGCCTAGAAGCTGGGCCTCGTTAAGTGCCCTGAGATCAAGGCGGCCCTTGACCCCCTCGGGCCTCCAGGCGTCCATGAGCTCCTCTCTCCAGTGCATCGCGATCTGCTCCGCGACCTCTGTTCCCACCTCGTAGCAGCAGGGGCCGATGGACGGTCCCATCGCCACATGAAGCGCAGCGGGGTCGATCCGGTACACCTCTTTCATCAACGTGACCGCACGTGGGGCGATGCCTGCAGCCGTCCCCCGCCAGCCGGCATGGACCGCAGCGGCAATCTTTCGAGTAGGTTCTACGAATAGGAGTGGGACACAATCAGCCGTCATCACCCCTACGCAGAGGTTGGGCGCATCGGTCATGAGCCCATCCCCAATCCCGGCCAGTTTGTCGTCGCCGCGTGAAACCTTCAGAACGGCGTCCCCGTGGACCTGCCTGGCCGTGATAATCGTGATTCGCGGCAAGCTAAGCGCTTGCTTGAGCTCGCACCAGTTGCGTTTGACGGCTTGAGGATCGTCTCCGTCATCGCATGAAAGGCGAAAGGCGGTATTGGGCGGCCGGTCCTGGCCGCTGAAGCGGCCGAGAAAGCCATGGATTAAGCCGTCAAATCGTTCCCAGCGCGGGACTTCCAGACGAAGGATCTTCATATTGGAACTACTCCTCAGGAAATAGCGTTCAGCTATCAGCCTCAGACAAACCCCCTTCGATTCCCCTTCCCTAAAGGGGGGCTGGGGGGGGTTCATGATGTATGGGTGGCCAGGAGAGCCATGACGTATTCTAAGGAAAACACCGAAGGCGTGTCAAACTTTGGTGCGGGAACGGGTCTGCCCAGCGACCAGGATTGTCACCCGCTGCCCTGCGTAGTATAATCCGACGTAATGAAGCAAGCCCTTCTCATTGTCGATCACGGTAGCCGCCGCGCTGGATCACACGAGCTTCTCCGTGAGGTCGCAGAGGTGATGCGGGAGCGCTTCGGCCTGCGCATCGTTCACTATGCTCACATGGAGCTGGTGGAGCCGACTATTCAGCAAGGTTTTGATGCCTGCGTCGCCGATGGGGCAGATGAGGTGATCGTACACCCCTACTTCCTTGGGCCAGGGCATCACGTCACCACCGGCATTCCCGCCCTTGTCAAGCAGGCGGCCAGCCGGCACCCCGGGATCGCCTGCCGGATCACCAAACCTCTGGGCGTGCATTCGAAGATCGGTGAGGTAATTCTGGAACGGATCGCTGAGCCCGAAGGCGACAATCCGATCTGCGCGGTTCCATTGGAACGAGAGGTGACCGACGAGGATAAACACCCTCAGGACCATCTGCACAGATCGGATGCCTCGTTCCGATTTTGCCCGCGGTGTGGGTTGCCGCTCACGCCCAGGCGGATGAAACCGGACGGGCCGGAGCTTCAGGCCTGTCGGAGCTGCTCTTTCGTCCATTATCATGACCCGAAGGTTGCTGCCGGCACCCTGTGTATGCTCGATGGTGGGATCGTATTGGTCCAGCGAGCGATCTCCCCGGCTTACGGAAAATGGGTCTTTCCCGGCGGTTTCGTCGATCGAGGTGAGCGGGTCGAGGTGGCAGCCGTCCGAGAAACTCGGGAAGAGGTCAACCTCGACGTCGAGATCGATCGGCTCCTGAATGTCTACTCCTATGAGGACTCAGGGGTGGTGATCGTCGTCTACGCCGCGCGCGTGGTGGGTGGCGAGCTTGCCGCGAAGGATGAAGCGCTCGATGCGAGGATATTCCATCCGACTGAGATTCCGTGGGGGGATCTGGCGTTCCGCAGCGCGCACGACGCAATTAAGGATTATCTTGCGCTTTACCCGGAACCGGAGTAACACCCCATGTGGTACGGCCGCACCACGGTCTACGAAAATGCATCGTTACCCCCCATCCTATCCTTCCCCCTCAAGGGGGGAAGGGACACTATACGCTGGCTCCTCACCTCGGGTACCCTCTGGGTGCGGGGAAGGGACACTTCACGCGGACTCCTCCCCCCTCGGAGGGGGAGGACGAAGGTGGGGGGGTAAGGCATAGGCATGGCCCGGTTGCGCGACAATGGAAAGGAGTATTACGCCATCCTTGGCGTCTCACAAAACGCCACAGAGGAGGAGCTGAAAAAGGCGTATCGGCAGCTCGCATTACAGCACCACCCCGATAAGAATCCGGGTGATCCCAAGGCGGGGGAGCGGTTTAAAGAGATCAGCGAAGCGTATGCCGTTCTGATGGATCCGCAGAAGCGGCGGCAATACGATACCTTCCGCCAGGCCCACACTGGGGCAGGCGCCGCCGGCGGCGGATTTCGGTACTCCCAGGAGGATATCTTCCGGGATCTTCTCTCCAATCCTGCTATGTCGTCGATCTTTGCTGAGATGAACCGTGAATTCGCCAGGGCCGGCATCCGCTTCGATGACGCCTTCGTTCGCCAGGTCTTCTTCGGCGGCCGGGGTTTTGTCTTCGGCGGCGTCTTTATGGGTGCGCCGATCGGCGTGCTGTTGCGACGCGCCTCTCGAATGGCGGTTGATCGTCGAGGAGGCATGTCGGCGGTCCACCAGACTCGGAGCCAAGAGGGGCTGGGCGAGAGTCAATCACAGGGCGGGTGGTCAGCGATCGGTCGTGGGCTCAAGGCCGGTTTTGACCTGGTGAAACGGCTGATATCCGGAGATCCGGACCCTGCCGAGGGTGACCCGAATCTTCGATACCATCTGACCATCACCGCTCAGGAGGCCGCGTCCGGCACCCAGAAGCGGGTCACCTTCATGCGGACCGACCAGCTCGAGGAGCTGATGGTCACGATCCCACCGGGCATCCGATCCGGGACGCGGCTGCGGCTGAAGGGGAAAGGGCTTGAGGGTGAGAAGGGGACGCGTGGCGACCTCTACCTGCGGGTGACAGTCACTTAGCGCAGGCGTATCCTTGTGGAGTTGGCGCTATACCATGCGGCTGCAGTGGTTCAATAACCGCCTGACAATAAGAACCAGGTTGGTGCTCGGGTTCGGGCTGGTGGGCCTTACCCTGGTGGCGGCACCGCTTACCATGTACATGGTGCAAAGCAGCAGGGCTCTGCAATCGGCGGGTCGGAAGTATATCGGGATCGCGCCGTCGAAAGCGCTGCTGAGGGTGGTACAGTTGCTTCAGCAGCACCGCGGGCTCTCATCCGGCGTCCTGGGCGGGAGCACGACGATGGAAGCGCAACGCTCCGCCAAACAAACTGAAGCTGACAAGGCGGTCGAGGCGTTCGACGCGATTGTGGCGTCAGACATCCGTGATCCCGCGCTAACCGCCATCTGGCGCGGGGCGGTCGAAGCCTGGAGGGGGCTTGCGAGCGGCGTATCCTCGTGCTCGATCACCGGTCAGGAGAGTTTTGCCAAGCATACGGCTATCATTGGCGACAACCTGAAGCTGCTCGATCTCATGTTGGATTACTTCGGTTTATCGTACGACCCAACCGGTAATGACTACCACCTCACCATGGCGCTGCTGGTCCACATGCCACAGTTGACCGAATTCCTCGGTCAGGCGCGGGCGCGTGGCATGCTCCTCCTGGCAGAGAGGCGCATTACACTTGCGGACCGCACTGAGTTGATCGGTCTCATCAGCAACGTCGAGAGGCAACACGAGTACATGGCGCGCGAGTTAGGCAAGGCGGTGGCCCTGAATCCCCAGATGAAGGCCGACCTTGGCCACATCGCACAGGGAAGCATGGCGCTCGCCCAGATGGCGGCACATCTCGCCAGGACCCAGGTGGTGGAAGTCGATAGGCTAAGCTATACGCCGACCGATTACTTCGCGTTATTCACCCAGGCGATTGACGGTCAGTTCGCGCTGCTCGATAAAGCGATGGTCGATCTGGAGGGGGCGCTTCAGGCGCGCATCGCCGCGTTGCGGAGTGGACAGATCAAGACGATCGGCTTCATCTCGATTGTGATCGCGTTCGCGGTGTGGCTGGGGATGGTGATCGTTCGCGCGACTAAGCAGGATATCACCGCCCTGGAACAGAGTGAGGAGGCACAGCGACGCCACGCCGGCGAGCTCGAAGCCACCGTCGAGGACCGGACGCGAGAGCTGCGTGCGGTCAACGCGCAGATCGAAGCGGCTTCCCGCCACAAGTCCGAGTTCCTGGCCCACATGTCCCACGAACTGCGGACCCCACTGAACGCGATCATCGGCTTCTCGGAGATCCTGCGAGGCCCGACCATCGGGCCGCTCGAGGAGAAGCAAGCCCGGTACCTCACCCACATTTATACAGGCGGCAAGCACCTGCTCGTCATCATCAACGACCTCCTCGACCTTGCCAAGGTCGAGGCAGGTAAGCTCGATCTGTACCCGGAGCCCTTCGCCATCGACGAAGCGCTCACGGCCGCCCTCGCTGATGTCTGGCCGATGGCCGACCGAAAGCGCCTGACCCTCACGCTGCACGCGGAAACCGCTCCGACTCTCCTCACTGCCGACTCCGTCCGATTCAAGCAGATCGTCTACAACCTCCTCTCCAACGCTATCAAGTTCACCCCTGAAGGGGGCCAAGTTACGGTCACCGCGCGGCGAGTTTCCAGTTTCGAGTTTCCAGTTTCGAGTTCTCAACCCGAAACCCGAAACCCGAAACCCGAAACCCCGAAATCTCCTGACTTCGTGGAGATTTCGGTTGTAGACACTGGGATCGGGATCACGGCGGAGGATATGATCAAGCTCTTTCAGCCCTTTACCCAACTGGACCCCGGCCTCGCCAGGCAGTACCATGGGACCGGCCTCGGTCTTGCGCTCACGAAGCGGCTCGTTGAGCTACACGACGGCAGGATCTGGGCCACCTCAGAGGGCAAGGGTCGCGGGAGCAGTTTCACGGTACGCTTCCCACTGGTGCCATAAGCCCTCTGTTCACTTATTACGGGGAGCATGAAATAGATTGCACTCTCGCACAACATCTTCAGCAACTTCCCCCTTTACGAAAGGGGGATTGAGGGGGATTTACCGATCGTTCAAATCCCCCCTTACCCCCCTTTGCAAAGGGGGGAGGCAAGCTATTTTATGCTCTGAGTAATAGGTCCTCCCAACCGTTTGCCCTAAGCTTGTCGAAGGGTAATTGTGGTTCGACAGGCTCACCGCGAACGGCTAAAGTGAACAGTATTGCGCTTACGGCGAGGGTTCGTTTCCGATCACCCTGCTGAGGAAACGGTTGAGGGTCTCCAGGTAGGCCTTACCGCCAACCATGTAGAGGTCGTTATGGTGGGCGCCTTTGATGCCGTAGAACTCCTTCGGCTCTCTCGCGGCTTCAAAGAGGCGTCGGCCCTGCTGGAACGGAACGATCTCGTCGTTCTCACCATGGACGATCAGAAGAGGAGCCCTGACCTGCCCGATCTTCGAGAAGGTGTCGTACCTGGTCTGAAGGAACGAACCGATCGGAAGGAGCGGGAAGATCGCCTTTGCCATCTCCGGGATGGACAGGAAGGGCGACTCCAGGATCAGGGCGGCGCAGCCATGTCGGGTCGCCATCTCTACCGCTACGGCGCTCCCGAGCGATTCGCCAAGGAAGACGATTTTGGTCGGGTCTATGTCCCCTCGGGCATGCAGATATTGGATCGCTGAATCACCATCCCGATAGGTTCCCTCTTCTGACGCCCGGCCTTCGCTCCGGCCGTATTCGCGGTAGTCAAAGATGAAAATGTTGGTTCCCAACAGGTCATGGCGGAGCTTGATGTTGTGCAGCCGGTGGCTGATATTACCGCCGTTGCCGTGGAACCAGAGGATTGTGAGAGGCGACCCGGTCCCTGGAATCCACCAGCCATTGAGGTTCAACCCGTCTGTTGTCTTAAAGTAGATCTCCTCATAGGCCAGGCCGTAGGAGCGCGGCGTCGCTTCAATCTGCTTGTCAGGGAAGAAGATGAACCTGTTTTCTATCGCCCCCACGCACCCTCCGGTGAGGAACAGGCTCAGCAGCACAACCGGAGCCGATCGCGTAGTTGCAGACCCTGGGTGTGACCATGCCTTCTTCAAAATTCAAAAATAAAATCTTAGTTTAACGGCTACCAGCGTCAGCAGGGTGAACACAACGAGGCTCGCAAAGAGCGCTGCGGCCTGCCCCGCCCGGCCGCTCACATTGAAGGCCTTAATCTGGCGCGAGGCGAGCAGCTCAACCACGATCAGGCCGAGGACTAACACGATCTTGATCCTGAACCAAGGTAGGTGGAAGTTGACCTGGGCGGCATGGATCAGGAACCCTCCGGCCAGCAGGGTAATCACGGAGCCGGGTATCTCCATCAGGAAATGAATCCCTTGCTGGAGCCGGCGGAACTGAGATCGTGCGCTTTCGTTGGCGCCGGACTGAGCAGAATTGAGAAGGACCAGCCTGGCCGCCAGGCCGCCGACCCAAAAGATAATCCCTACAAGATGGAGGGTAACCGCAATCTGGAGTCCTAGCATAGTCATCCCCTTTCAAGCGTCTCGTGTAACTGCTCAGGTGTTTAGGCTGAAGGCTGAAGGCTGTTAGCCGTTGCGCATGTACCGAATCAAGGCGCCCAGAACCTTTTCGGTCTCCATCATGTTCGCGTCGCATTCAGAAAACGCCTGGCTCATCTGTGCGCGTTCCTACAGTCTAAAAGACTACAGTCTATCCACCTGAATAGTTACGCTCTGTGTCGTGTGCACGAGTGCAAAAGATACGTCCTTGGGGCATCCGTGTCAACTCCAAATTCGCGTTGTAACACTCCATGGGCCAAGCCGCACCACGGCGTACGAAACCCCCCCCAACCCCCCTTTAGCAAAGGGGGGATTTGTCTGGAGCTGACGGCTGAGCGCTGAGCGCTGATAGCTTTTTCCCTGGCATATTGGCCTTGACCCTGTCCGGCAGGCCTGCCTATACTAGTGGCGACTGACGGGGTTCAAGGATGAAGCGCTTCCAGGCCATAGCGAAGGGTCGTTTTGCAATACTACGAAACCGACGGGCGAATGTCGTTGCTCTTGCCGGCGACATACCTCTTTCTTCTGTCGAGCTCTCGGCGCTGACCGGTGCCCTGCAGTCCGTGCTGCAAGGGAACCATGCGGCCTCCGGCCTGATTCCAGCTCTCAGAGGGTTCATCGCCGATGAGCAGGCCAGGATTCTTCAGATCCATCGAAATGGGGGAACCGGGCAGGAGGTAGTTCGATCCATCACCACACTTACGGATGTGGTGGTGACCTCGCTCTTTCAACTGGCGGAGGCGGCCTGCGATCCCGGTCTCCGACAGGGTAGTGACGGGTGTGCGCTGATTGCGCTAGGTGGCTATGGCCGGCGGGAGATGAATCCGGCCTCCGACGTGGACCTTATGTTTGTCTACCCACGCAGGGCCGATGCCTACCTGAATACGATCCTCCACCCGGTTTTGAGCACCCTCTGGGATGTCGGGTTCGTAGTGGGGCATTGCTGCCGCTCCATTGATGACTGCGTGCGAATGGCCCGGACGGACCTGACCTCCAGCACTGCTATGATGGAGGGCCGATACCTTGCCGGCAAGCCGGAGATCTATCAGGCGTTCAGCGCCAAGTTGGAGCGATCGGTCTTCTACAAGCAAGCCGCCACCTTCGTCAAGCGAAAGCTTCAGGAAACGCGTGAACGCCACTACCGGTACGGCGCGTCTATCTACGTGCAAGAGCCGCACATCAAGGAAGGCCTCGGGGGTCTGAGGGATCTTCACGCTGCCATCTGGATTGCCCGGATCACCCAGCGCGTGGGCGTGCCGTCCGAGCTGGTGCAGAAAGGGCTTCTCGATCAGGAGGAGAGAGAACGATGGGATCTTGTCTTGGATTTCATGCTCCGCCTGCGCAATGAACTCCATTATCTCTATCGAGGCAAGAACGACGTGCTCTCGCTGTCTATGCAGGAACAGGTGGCGGCCAACCTTGGGTTCCTGGGCACGGCCGGCTCTTACGGTGTTGAACAGTTCATGCAGCAGTATTATCTGGCCGCAAAGGATATCTCACAGTTGTCACAGCAATTGATCTTGCGCTGTACGCAAGGGAGGTCGCAGATAGAGATGGTGATGCGGAAGCTGAAGGCTCGCGATATCGGCGACGATCTGACGCAGATCGATCGCTGCATCCATGTGACGCCGAAGAATCGGGGCCTGTTTCGGGAGGACCCTGTCCGGTTGCTGAAGGTCTTCTGGTATGCGCAGCAAATGGGATACACGCTGAGCCAGGAGATTAAGGACTACATCAGAGCCGATACGCATCTCATCGATGAGGGGGTGAGGCGATCGAGCCGGGCCCTGGGCTTCTTGCTGGCCATCCTTCGAGAACCGAAGGGGGTAGCCGCGACGCTTCGGAGCATGCATGAACTTGGAGTGCTCGGAACCTATATCCCGGAGTTCGCCAAGCTCACCCGCCTGATCCAGTTCGATTTCTACCATCGGTATACGGTGGATGAGCACACCTTCCTGGCCATTGAAACCCTTGAACATCTGGATGAGATCTCAAGATTTTACGGCGAAGAGTTTCGTTCGATCGCATCTGATGCGAAGAGATTGGAAATCCTCCGGTTGGCGCTCTTGCTCCATGACATCGGCAAGGGGGAAGGGGCCGACCACGTGCACAAGGGGGCGTCCTTAGTCGAGGCGAGCCTGGTGCGGATGGGCATCCCGGAGCCGGATGCTGAAGCTATCCGCTTCTTAGTGGCGCGTCATCTGGAGATGTCGCACATCGCCCAGCGCCTGGACCTCGACGATGAGGCCATCGTGATCGACTTTGCCAAAAAGGTGCAGACACCCGATCGGCTGAAGATGCTGTACCTGCTCACCTACGCCGACATCAAGGCGGTTGGGCCCGGTGTCTGGACCGAATGGAAAGGGACGCTGCTGTGGGAACTGTACATGAAGACCCATACCATCCTCATCAGAGGCATCCCGGAGGGTGAGGATGATCTGGCTCGCGCCGAGCGGATCAAATCCCAGCTCACCCAGGAACTATCACCGGAGTTCGGCGTGGAGGCGGTGAAAAGGCACCTGGAAGAGGCGCCTGCACGGTACCTGCTCACGACTTCATTTCACAAGGTCGCCTCGCACGTGCGCTTGATCCAGCGCGTGAAACGGGGTGAAGAGGCGGTGAGCGTATGGGCGGCATTTCCGTTGGCCGGCTACTCGGAGTTTACCCTCTGCGCCTATGGCCGCCACGGGCGGTTCGCTCAGGCTGTAGGGATACTCACCGCAAATGGGATGAATATTCTGAGCGCCCAGATTTTCACCCTGACAAGCGGGATGGTGATCCGGCACTTCAGGGTCGACAATGGGGGCGGCGCGGCCATTGAGGACGCGACCGTCTGGGATCGGGTCGTGGCGGACCTGCGGGATGTTCTCACGGGCGGGGTGGCTGTCCGTGAGCTGATCAAGAGCCGCAGGAAAGCAGTCCTGGTCCAACCAATCCATAAGGGCGCCTTACCCCCAACCAAAGTGGAGTTTGACAACGTGGTCGCGGAGGCTTACACCGTCCTGGATGTCCGTACACGTGATAGGCTGGGACTCCTGTATCTCATCTCCAGCACGCTCTCTGATCTCGGTGTGGATCTGCGTTCCGCCAAGATCATGACCGAGGCCGAACAGGTTGTGGACGTCTTTTATGTGACAAATAAGGACGGGAGCAAGCTGTTGGATGAGGGGCGGAGAGAGCAGATCGGACTCGAACTGGAGCGGGCCCTCTCGGAGGGGTTAAATTAAAGACAGCTTTCAGCAGTCAGCGATCAGCCATCAGCAAGGCAAGGAAAAGCTGAGGACTGTTTTTGCTGAAGGCTGAAGGCTGAAATGAGGGTAACTGCTCAGGTGTTTAGGCTGAAGACTGAAGGCTATAAATTATTATCTCGCAAGGCACGAATGAACTACCCCGCAGCAAGCTGTGGAGTATCGTCTTCTGTTCTGGCCCGTCATTCCGTGCTTGACACGGAATCCAGTAGGGGCCCCTGGATACCGGCTTCCGCCGGTATGACGAACTCGCGGCAAGCCGCGGGGAATGAACCCCCGGCAGATTCAAGACCTTCTCAGTATCTACCCCTAAAAGCCTTCAGTCTTCAGTCTATCTACCTGAGTAGTTACAAATGAGATTTACTGCCGCAGCAAAGGTGTTCGTCCTCTTCGGTGATCCTGTGGAGCATAGCCTCTCGCCGGCTATGCAGAACGCCGCACTCCAGGCGGCCGGAATCGATGGCCTCTATATTCCATGGCGGGTGAAGAGCGCCGACTTGCCGACCGCATTCGAGTCACTTCGCGGGATGGAAAACTTCGGCGGCGCGAATGTCACGCTTCCCCACAAGGAGCAGGCCGCCGTGTTGGTCGATACCCTGACAAAAGAGGCCGCCTCGGTGGGCGCGGTCAATACGGTTGTTGCCAGAGGCGGTCGTCTACTCGGAGCCAATACTGATGGACAGGGGTTTCTCCGATCGCTTCATGAGGAGGCGGATTATCTCCCGCGCGGGAAGCCTGCTGTCATCCTTGGGGCAGGCGGGGCGGCACGGGCTGTATCCGTCGGCCTGGCCGAGGCTGGCGCTGAAGAGATCGTTATTGTCAACCGGACCATCGAGCGAGCGCAGTCGCTGGCTGAGTTCGTGAACCGGGAAACCGGGGTCTCGGCCGTCGGACTGGGACTTGACGATCCTCGGATGCCGGCCAGGGTGAGAAACTGTGCCCTGATGGTCAATACCACATCGGTTGGGCTCAGCCCTTCAGATCCTCCGTCGATCGACCCGAGCCTTCTTCAGCCCGGGATGCTGGTGTACGATCTGATCTACCGGCCACTGGAGACTGCGTTGCTACGAGAGGCAACGAAGCGGGGGTGTCAGGTTATGGGTGGACTGGGGATGTTGCTGTACCAGGGCGCCTTGGCCTTCGAGCTGTGGACCGGGCAAAAGCCTTCAGAGGAGGCTATGCGGCAAGCCCTCGTTGCTGCGATTGCTTGACTTATCCGAGGTATAATAAGATCATGGTTTGATGCTAATGCCTGAGTTAGTTGTGATGCGATAGCGCTAGGCAAGAAAGGATAGATGCATGGCACAGGTACGAGTGGGCGAGATGCTGCTGAAGGCCAACCTGATCACGCCCGAGCAGTTAGATCAGGCCCTCGCAAAGCAGAAGACTACCGGCGGGCGGATTGGAGTGGTTCTCGCCAAGCTCGGGTATATCGACGAGGATGAGATCGCATCGTGTCTAGGCCGCCAGTATGGGGTGCCGTCCGTTGATCTGAACACGATCAAGATCGATCCTCTTGTCCTCAATCTCATTTCTGGCGAGGTGGCTCGTAAGCATCAGATCGTCCCTCTGAGTTGGTCCGGGAGCAGCCTTACGGTTGCTATGGCGGACCCGTCCGACTTCGGTGCCATCGATGAACTCAGATTCATCACCGGCCACAACATACAACCGATGGTCGCCCCGAAAGCCACGATCCAGAATACCCTCAATAGATACTATAACTCTGCCGAAGTCGCCCAGGGCTTGGTCAAGGACTTTCAGCAAACGGAGCTGGTGAGCGACGAGCCGAATCGTGGGGAAACTAATCTGGCCGAGCTGTATCGATCCACCGAAGACGCCCCGGTGGTGAAGCTGGTCAACCTCATCCTGACCGACGCGATCAACAAGGGCGCCTCTGATATTCACATGGAGCCCTACGAGAAGGCATTCCGGATTCGCTTCAGACTCGACGGCATCCTCTATGAGGTGATGTCCCCGCCCACAACGCTGCACGCCGCGGTCATCTCTCGCATCAAGATCATGGCGCAATTGGATATTGCTGAACGGCGCATACCTCAGGACGGGCGGATCAAGGTCAAGATGCAAAAGCGGGAGCTGGACCTTCGGATCTCTACAGTCCCGACGCTGTTCGGCGAGAAGGTGGTCATGCGACTTTTGGACCGCGCGAGCATCGAATTGGACATGAGCAAGCTCGGGCTCGAGCCTGAGGAGCTGGTCAGGCTCGAAAAGGCCATCCTCGCCCCGCACGGCATGATCCTGGTGACCGGCCCGACCGGGAGCGGGAAGACGACCACGCTGTATTCGGTGCTCAACCGGCTCAACAGTCTCGGCACCAACATCATGACCGCAGAAGACCCGATCGAATACAACCTGACCGGGATCAACCAGGCTCAGGTAAAGCCGGATATCGGCCTGACCTTTGCGTCCCTACTCAGGTCGTTCCTCCGACAAGACCCGGATATCATCATGGTGGGAGAGATCCGCGATGCCGAGACGGCCGAGATCGCGATCAAGGCCGCCCTGACCGGCCACCTGGTGCTGAGCACAGTCCATACCAACGACGCGATCAGTACGGTGGGGCGGCTTATCAGCATGGGCGTGCCGGCGTATCTGGTGAGCGCCTCGCTCAACCTGCTGCTCGCCCAGCGTCTGGTCCGACGACTCTGCGCGGAGTGCCGGACGGAGGTCAAGGTTCCCGTCTCAACCCTCACGGACATCGGTTTCAGTCCGCAGGAGGCGAAGACTCTGACCTGCTATCAGGGAAAGGGGTGTAACGCCTGTCGTGACACCGGCTATCGGGGCAGGATCGGCCTCTACGAGGTAGTGCTGCTAAACGAACAGATTCGGGAGGCGATCCTGAATGGCGCCTCCATCAGTGAGCTTCGTCTGCTTCAAGCCAAGTACGGGATGAGGCGCCTGGAGGAGAGCGGCCTGCAAAAGATTCGGGAAGGCGTCACCACCGTCGCGGAGGTCGTTCGGGTCACCAGTTTCTTTTAATATAGGTAGATAGGCTGAAGGCTGAAGGCTTTTAGGGGTAACCACAGGATTTCCGAAAGAAGAGTTACCGAGAAGGTCTTGAATGGCTTGATTCGAGCGTTGCGTGATGATTGATATACTTCAGTCTTCAGCCTGGACACCTAGTTGAGGGCGTGAGTCATGAATCTGCACGAGATGTTGAAGGAGATGTTTGATCGCGGCGCCTCCGATCTTCACCTGACCGTGGGCGTCCCACCGATGTTGCGCGTACACGGCCGAATCTTGCCTCTTGGGGATGTGCCACTGGCCCCAGCAGAAACGAAAAGCTTGGCCTATAGCGTCCTGACTGACGCCCAGAAACGGCAGTTTGAAGAAGAGAAAGAGCTCGACCTCTCCTTCGGAATTAAGGACTTGAGCAGGTTCCGCGCCAATCTCTATAATCAGCGAGGAGCCGTAGGGATGGCAATCCGAGCCATCCCATACGCTATTCGCCCCTTCGAGGAATTGGGCCTGCCCAAGATTGTGGCCGATCTCTGTGAGAAGCCGAAGGGGCTCATCCTCGTCACCGGAGCGACCGGCTCCGGGAAATCGACCACGCTGGCCACCATGATTGATAAGATCAACTCTGAGCACCATGAGCACATCGTCACCATCGAAGACCCCATCGAATTCCTGCACCATCATAAAAGCTGCATCGTGAACCAGCGCGAGGTTCACTCCGACACCCAATCGTTTGCGGAGGCATTGAGAAGAGTCCTGAGGCAGGATCCCGACAAGGTCCTCATCGGAGAGATGCGGGACCTGGAGACAATTGCTGCGGCCCTCACTATCGCAGAAACCGGGCACCTGACGTTCGCGACGCTGCATACCAGCTCGGCCGTGGAAACCATCAACCGAGTCATCGACGTCTTTCCCGCAAATCAGCAGCCGCAAATCCGCGCCCAGCTCTCCTTCGTCCTGGAAGGAGTGCTCTGCCAGGCGCTTGTCCCCAAGAGCAATGGCCAGGGGCGTGTGCTCGTATTGGAGGTCATGATCCCGAACCCTGCTATCCGCAATCTGATTCGAGAAGACAAGATCCACCAGATCTACTCCACGATGCAAGCCGGCCAAGATAAATTCGGGATGCAGACGATGAACCAGTCGCTCCTTGGGCATTATTTGAGGCGGAACATCACACTGGAAGAGGCGATGCTCAGGAGCTCATTGCCTGACGAACTGACCCAGATGATCCAGCGGGCGCAGCAAAAAAGCAGGGTCTAGGGTTCAACGTTCAACGTTCAACGTTCAATGTTCGAGGTTCAAGGTTCAAGGTGCAATGTTCAACGTGCAAGGTTCAAGGCGTAAAGACTCTTAACTTTGAACGTTGAACGTTGAACTTTGAACGAGGTATATCATGCCGATTTTTGCCTATCGCGGACGAAGTCAAGCGGGCCTGGTGGTTGCCGGGAAGATGGAGGCCAAGACCATGGAGGCAGTGGTTGCGGGGCTCCGCCAACAACGGATCTTTCCGATTTCCGTCAAGCCGCAGTCTAAGTCGATCGAGCTCAATATTCCCGGATTCGGCAGGAAGGTGAAGGAGAAAGAATTGACCGTTTTCACCCGCCAGCTTGCCACCATGATGGACGCCGGACTCGCCCTGGTGCAATGTCTGGATACCTTGGCATCCCAACAGGAGAATAAACAGTTCAAGAAAACCCTCACCGAGGTCAGAGAGGATGTGGAGGGGGGCTCGACCTTCGCGGCAGCCCTCAAACGCCATCCGACGGCATTCAATTCGCTGTACGCCAACATGGTTGAGGCGGGCGAGGCCGGAGGGCTGCTCGACACGATCCTGAACCGCCTGGCGGTGTACATTGAGAAAGCAATGACCCTTAGGCGGAAAGTCAAAGGGGCCCTGATCTATCCCAGCACGATCGTGACGGTTGCCATCGGTGTCGTCATCTTTCTGCTAGTCTTCGTCATTCCGACCTTCGTGAAGTTGTTCGAGGGGGCAAAGGTCGAGCTTCCCCTGCCAACTCGAATTGTCATGGAGCTGAGTCGCCTCGTTCAGACATATATCCTGGCCATTCTCGGCCTCTTCATCGCAGGGATCTTTGGAGTTCGGCTCAGTTATAGAACGGAGACGGGTAGGAGGACTGTTGATGGGCTACTTCTGCGGATCCCGGTATTCGGACCGCTATTACGGAAGGTGGCAGTTGCAAAGTTTACGCGGACCCTTGGGACATTGATCGCCAGCGGGGTCCCCATTCTTGACGGACTGGATATCACGGCGAAAACCGCCGGGAACAAGGTTGTGGAAGAGGCGATCATGAAGACCCGCGTGAGTATCACTGAAGGGAAGACCATCGCCGATCCCTTGAAGGCCTCCAAGGTCTTCCCGCCCATGGTCGTACAGATGATCAGCGTTGGGGAACAGGCCGGGGCGCTGGACTCGATGTTGGAGAAGATTGCCGATTTCTACGATGCCGAGGTCGATCAAGCGGTCGCAAATCTGACCGCCCTGATTGAGCCGATACTGATGGTGTTCCTCGGAGTGGTCGTGGGCGGCATGATCGTGGCGATGTATCTGCCCATCTTCAAGATGGTGACGGTGATAGGAAAATGAACGACAGCAATCAGCTATCAGCCGTCAGCTCTCAGCCTGCTTGTTCTAGCTGATAGCTGATAGCTGCTCTTGAGAGCTGATGTTCAGCACAGAAACGCTTTCGACGGAAGAGGCCGCGCTGAGACGACAGATCAAGTGGCTGATCGGCCTCCGGCTCCTCGTCGCATTCCTGTTTTTAGGCTCAGCAGGCCTCCTCGCCCTCCGGGAACATCCTCCCTTCGCACTTACCCCCCTCTTTGTCTTCATCGCCTGCGCCTGCCTTCTCACCGTCCTCTATTTGCGCGCGCTGAACCGCACCACGCGGCTGAGGCGGCTCTGTGGCCTGCAGGTCTGGATCGACGTCGTCCTGGTCACTGCCCTGGTGCACTATACCGGCGGGATCGAGAGTCTCTTTGCGTTTGTCTACATCTTTCCGGTCCTGGCCGCGGCCATCCTCCTGTCCCGACGATCGAGCCTGTTGCTCGCCGGCGGAAGCACTATTCTCTATGGAGTACTAATTAATCTCCAGCTCTATGGACTTACGAATCGGGCGCAATTCCTCTCCACGGGAAGCACCGCGCACGATCCCGCATACGCGCTCTTGCAGCTCTTCGTCAACAGCGTGACGTTTTTTCTTGTGGCTCTCCTGGGCAGCCAACTTGCCGGGCGGCTCAAAGAGGCGGGTCGCGAGCTGGAAGAGCGACGGATCGACCTCCGCAATCTGCGGACCCTTCACCAGGACGTCGTCGAGCAAATCCCGAGCGGGATCGTGACGCTGGACCTCGAGGGGAAGATCGTGTCGTTGAACCAGAGCGCGCAAAGGATCATCGGCATCACGGCCGAACAGATACGAGATAAGAGCTGGCGAGAGACCCCTTTTGGAGAGATCAAGCAACTTGAGACGTTCTTCTCTGCCCCCACACCCACCTTTGGCGGACTCTCCCAGGAGTTTGAGATTAAGCGTCAGGATGGCCAATCTATCCCGGTCGGGATCAACCTGACACCGCTGAAGTCGTCTGAGGGCAGGCTCGTAGGTCTCGTGGGCATCTTTCAGGACCTGACGGAATGGAAAAAGACGGAGGCCAGGCTTCGCCAAGCCGACCGGCTTGCGGCGGCGGGACAACTGGCGGCCGGACTGGCGCACGAAGTCAGGAATCCCTTGGCCGCGATCAGCGGCTGTATTGAGCTGATGAAGGAAGCTGGAACGGCCAAGCCTCAACTGCTCGATATTGTTCTTCGCGAGGCCGAGCGATTGAAATTGGTGACGGGGCAGTTTTTGGATTTTGCCAAGCCGACCCTGGCATCACAGAAGCGGTGCAATCTCGTGGCGTTGGTCGCAGAGGCGGTCTTGCTCTTGGAAAAGAGTTGCGATAGCGCCCACCCAGTGACCTTTTCCATTCAGCGGGAGGCCGAGGAGGTTATGGCTGCAGGTGATCCTGATCAGTTAAAACAGGCGCTTTGGAACCTTGGGCTCAACGCGATTCAGGCCATGCAGATGGGCGGGCAGCTCAGCTTTGCCATCCGCCGTCATGGATCTACAAACGGCGACGGCTGGGTGGCGATTGAGTTGACTGATACAGGACGGGGGATCTCGCCAGGAGAGCTCAAACGGATCTTTGATCCATTCTATACGACGAGGCCTGGCGGTACAGGCCTTGGGCTTGCCATTACGCAGAAGATCATCGACAATATCGGCGGTCGGATCGAGGTGATCAGTAAAGAGGGGAGCGGGTCAACCTTCAGGGTCTTGCTCAAACAGGCCCCGGATGAACAGACCTAAGACCTAAGACCTAAGACCTAAGGCTGAAGGCTGAAGACTTTTAGGGGTAGAAACCGAGAAGGTTTTGAATAGCTTGATTCGGTCCATGCGCAACGACTAACAGCCTTCAGTCTACAGCCTAAACACCTGAGTAGTTACCAGCCTTTAGCCTATCTACCTGAGGAGTTACGTAATGGCAACGATATTGGTCGTCGATGACGAGCAGGGGATGCGTGAGTTCCTCACCGTCCTTCTGGAACATCAGGGGTACCGTGTGATCGCCGCCTCTGATGGCGAGCAGGCGCTTCAGCTCATCGCGCACCAGCCCCCCGATCTGGTGATCTCTGATGTTCGTATGCCGAATGTGGATGGAATCGGCCTTCTGGCTGGAATACGAGAAACACATCCGCATCTCCCCGTCATCATGATGACGGCGTACGCCTCTTCGGATTCGACGATTCAGGCCATGCGTTTGGGGGCTGATGACTACATTACCAAGCCGTTCCGAATTGACGAGATCCGGTTGGTGGTGGAAAAGGCTTTGGCAAAGCGCCGGGCAAAACAGCGCGATCAGACCGCCCAGCCGGCGATGCCTGAAGAAGCGCAGCTTACGGGGATCATCGGCCGAAGCCCGAAGATGATCGAGCTGTATAAGCTGATCAGCCGAGTCGCCGGACTGGATTCGACCATCCTGATCACGGGAGAGAGTGGAACAGGAAAAGAGCTGGTGGCCAGAACCATCCACTATGCGAGCCCTCGGGCTGACAACTCGTTTCTTGCCATCAATTGCGGGGCCATTCCCGAGCAATTGTTGGAGAGCGAGCTGTTTGGCCACGTGAAGGGGTCATTCACCGGGGCGGTCTCGCACAAGGCCGGGCTATTCGAGGTGGCCAATCGCGGTACCGTACTGTTGGACGAGATCGCCGAGATGAGCCCGAGCCTGCAGGTCAAGCTCCTTCGATTCTTGCAGGAGCGGACCTTCAGGCGGGTCGGGGGAACGGAGGACCAGGAGGTGGATATCCGTCTCATTGCCGCCACGAATAAGGATCTGGCGAAGGCAATCGTCGACGGCACGTTTCGTGAAGACCTGTTCTATCGGCTGAATGTGATCCCGATCCCCTTGCCGCCGCTTCGTGAGCGAACGGAGGATATCCCCTTGCTGGCGAACAATCTGCTGGCCCAGTGCGTGCTTCACCAGCGGAGAGGACCCGCTTCGATCGCACCGGAGGCCATGGAGATCCTGATGCGGCATCGATGGCCTGGCAACGTCAGGGAACTTGAAAATGTCATCGAACGGGCCGTCGCCCTCGAGACCACCGATCAGTTGACACCGACCAGCATCCCCATGCAGGTGAGGACAGAGAGTCAGGGTAACGGGCAGCAAAAGCTCTGGACCTTCACCCTTCCGCCGGAGGGGATCGACCTGGAAAACACCGTCTCGGAAATCGAGAAAGATCTGATGCTCCAAGCCCTCGAGCGCTCCGGATGGGTCCAGAGCAGGGCTGCAGAACTCCTCAATCTCACCTTTCGCGCCTTTCGTTACAAGGCCAAGAAGTACGGCATATCCAAAGCCCACGGTAACTACAAGGTAGATAGGCTGAAGGCTGAAGGCTGAAGGCTTTTAGGGGTAAGTCATGCGTGATCATACAAAACTCCGACAAGACCTTGAATCCACTGGGGGTTCATTCCCCGCGGCGTGCCGCGAGTTCGTCATACCGGCGGACCCCGGATCGGAGTCCGGGGCAGGCGCCGGTATCCAGGGGGTCCGACTGGATTCCCCCGTATCCAGTACGGGGCAGGCGTGTCAAGCACGGAATGACGGGCCAGAACAGAAGACGATGCCCCCCAGCTTGCTGGGGGGGGGTTCTTTACTGGCTTGATTCGTGCCTTGCGAGATCATTTAGAGCTTTCAGCCTACAGCCTAAACACCTGAGTAGTTCCCCCAAATCGTCAGTCACCTGACACTTTTTGTCACCTCTCCGTAGGTTTAGGTCATCCACCAGTCTCTTCTGCCCTGATACTGCCGGCTTGGCGTCATCTCATCCCCTTACCCAGAAAATCGCCCACGACTAAAATCCCCCCTCGGGTTCCCCCCTTTATTAAAGGGGGGTTGGGGGGGATTTTCATGATGCACGGATAGCCCTGGGGCCATAACAATTTTGATCAGCAGGGGTGTCGAAGTCAAGATGGCACGGCGCCTGCAACGTAGAGAAGCCAGAGAGTTGTTGTTGAGTCGGTGAACCTTAACGGTAAAGGAGAAGAGAAATGGAGCCCCTGAGAAAGAAACTGATCGGACGGAAAGGTGGATTCACGTTGATTGAGTTGATGATCGTGGTGGCGATCATCGGTATCCTGGCGGCGATCGCCATCCCGATGTATGCCAATGTCCAGAGGGGAGCGCGGGTCGCCAAGGCCCAGGCAGACACCCGAACCCTCGGCGGCGCCGTCAGCGCCTACGCGGCCCACATGGGGGCGCCTCCTGCATCTGGGCCTGCAGGCCTTCTCCTCCTCGCTGCCGCCGCGGTGAACCCTCAGGGGCTGTCTGCTGGGCCGTTCATGGCGGGCATCCCAACTCCGCCCCCAGGTGGTACCCCCGCGTGGCCGTTGCCAGCGGTAGGCTACACCTATACCAATGGCACGGCTCCCGGTGGCGCCGTAATTCCGGGGGCCTTTGTCGTCTGCGCCACAGGTGACGACACCGGTGCCAACAGCGGAGGCGGGGTCACCTGTCCGTAAAGCCTTTGACGGGGAGAGGCGAGAGCCTCTCCCCCGTTTCCCTTTTCTTCCGCACGTGCCACTGTGGGACGGCGTGGAGGCTGTCTCACAGTGGTGAGCCATCTCTCTGAGGCGAAGGGGTGTTCAGATGGTCTTTCGGCAGAGTCGAGTGGATGGTCAACGGGGGTTTACCCTCGTGGAGCTGATGATCGTTATTGCGATCATCGGGATTATCAGCATGATGGCCACCCCCCTGTTTATGACCTTTCTCAGGGCGAGTGAAACGCGGGGAGCGTCCCAGGAGCTGGCGGCGCTGCTCCACCAGGCCCGCGAGCTTGCCATCGCACGCAACACCGATTACCGCGTAGAGATCGAGCCGGACAACAATCGACTACGCTTTGTCAGGACCAGCGACAATGTGGTATGGACCGGCCCTGGAACCGATGGTCAGGGCTACAGGCGACTGGTCAACCAGGCTCGACTCACCAACCCGACCGCCAACCCGACCTTTAACCGGCTCGGGACCGCTGGCGGAGGGACCATCACCGTGCAGAACTCCCAGGGCACGTCAGCCCTGGATGTCGTCGTTGCCTCTTCGGGCCGCATTCGAATCGAGTAAGGAGGAGCGAGATGCGAGATCGCGGATTCACCCTCGTCGAGGTCCTGATTGCCCTCGCGATCCTTACCATCGCACTCTTAGGGGTGGCGGCGACGACCGCGCTTCAAGGCGGCGGGATCGCCGGCACCTTCCCATTCGGCCAGGCCGCCGTTACGCGAGGCTATTATCTGTCGACGGCGACCATGCTCGCCCAGGACCGGCTGGAACAGGTGAAGCGAGTCCAGTACCGGGTGGGGGCCGACCCCTTTGCTCCAGGCAACCCCCCGCTTGGCTTCACGGATGAAACCCCCGTCAACGGCTTTCCCAATTTCAATAGGCAGGTGAGAGTCGTGGACGGCCCGGCCGCGGATACCAAGCGGGTAACCGTCACCGTGGCCTTCACTCTTCCCACGGAGCGGGGAGCGAACCAGGAGAGCATGAATATAAGTACGCTCGTCGCCGCGAGGCCGTAAGGGGACACGGATCATGAGGCGCCACACGAGGGCAGAGGGGTACACCCTGGTTGAGCTGTTGATCGTCCTGGCGATCGTGGGCATGGTTGCCGGAGGTATCGTCGGAGTCTATCAGGTCTCTCAGGGCATCTACACCCGGGCCACCGCCTTGGAGGATGCCCAGCTCGGCGCGAGGGCAGGCCTCGATCGCATGGCAAGCGAACTCAGGCTGATAGGCTCATACTGGGTTGGGGCTTCCTGCGCGCCGCTGCCCAACTGCAACGCGATCACTGCTGCCACCCCTACCAGCATAACCTTTAGGGCGAACGTGGACGACTCTTCCGTGATCAATGGTGCTGAGGCGACACCCAGTCCCACAACCACTGGGAATTCTGTTCCTTTGAGCATAACGGCAGGGCAAACCGGCGATGCGTTCAAGGTGTATCAGAATCCGGCTGACAACGATTATATCTATATCGCCAATGGGGGTAGGCGGGAGGTCAAGCAGATTACGGACATAAACGGCAGCACTCTTACCCTTGCCTCAGCCCTCAGTTCACCCTATTCCGCCGCGGGCAGTCTTGTCCGGGATGTCAAGATCATTACCTATACCAGAAATGCAAGTGCCACTTCTACGTGCCCCACTTTGACTTGTCTCACCAGGACTCAGGGCGGAAGCGGCGCCGATCCTATAGTTGACAATGTCTCAGGCCTGACCTTCTTCTATTTCCTTTCCAACGGGGTGACGCCGACTACGGATCCAGCCCTTATCAGGGAGATCCAGATCGACCTCACAGTCTGTATAAAACGGACCCCCGCCGCCTCCTGTCAGGATCCAGACAGCAGCTCACGCCAGATGACCACCAGGGTGAAGCCGAGGAGTCTGCCATGAGGCATAAGCGGTTTGGCGATAATCGTGGGGTGGCTCTCCCGCTCGCGCTCATGGCCTTCGTCGTCCTGGGGGCGCTCTCGGCCGCGCTCTTGGCTGTCGGGAGCTCCGAAGTCCAGATTGCCAGCAACCATCTCCGCGGGACTCAGGCGTTCTTTCTGGCCGAGGCCGGACTGGAGCATACTTTTAATAGGGTCAACGTTCTGTGGAACACCTCACGCGCAAGCCTCCCGACAAACGCCGCCTATCCTCCTCAGCCTGTCCCAGGCATCGAGGCCAATACGCCGTTGGGCGGAGCAGGAAACTACACTGTTCAGTACCAGGCGGCGGGCCTCTGGACATGGAGGGTGGTGTCAACTGGCGTCAGCGCCATCGGAGGGTCTCAACAGATTCGCAGAGCTGTTATGAGCACCTTTTACCAATCCCGGAACGCCATCGTGGCCAACGGTGACCTGACCATTGGGGGCAGCTCATTCGTTTCAGCAACGAATGGGCAATGCGGGAACGTTCATTCCAACGGGGATCTTACCCTGGGCGGCAATACGACAATTTTGGGCTACGCCGCAGAGGCCGATAATGGTGATCCCAACGATGCTGACCCCGTCCAGGTGAACGGCGGCAGCGTGAATGTTACAGGTGGCATCAGGGATCACGCACCAACAGAGCCGCTTCCGCACATCGATCCGGCTGGTTTCCTGGCAGACCTGAAGACTAACCCAATGGGCATGGGCGCCCCCCCCTTAGATCACCTGATTCAGATGAAGGCGAACGGGGAGGTGCTCGACGGCAGCGACGCCCTGATCACAACCCTGGCCGATAACGGCAGTTACTGTGGATGGACGTACACCTCCGGTACCCCCCTCGCTCAGTGGACATTCAACGATAACACAGTCCTACCAGACTGTAACGGCACATATTACTTAGAGGGAAACGCCACGGTGGTAGGCAGTCCAGGCTCTGACGCCACGCCGTGGAAAACCACCCTTATTGCCACCGGTGATATCGACATCCAGGGCAAGCCGACGATACAAGCCGACGCGAATTATACCGTTTCCGATACGCTCTTTTATTCAGGCCGTGATATCGAGATCAACGGTACCCCGAGCAATGGGTACAACGGGGTGATCGCAGCTCACGAACAGTTCTATCTCCACGGCAATGGGACCTTTACCGGATTCATCGTTGGTGAAAACGCCCCTAATACGGTCGGCAGCCTCGTGAATGCCAACAACAACATCGTGAGCGGCAATATCGGGCTCACCTACAAGTGCGACGCCAATCCGCCCCTTCAAGGCCCACTCCGATTCCTGTCCTGGGGACTCTAGACCCTTCCGTTACAGCCCAAGAATAGCAACAAGCATTGACGGCCCAATCTGTTCATGTGTCCGTCATTGCGAGAGTAGCGAAGCAATCTCGCAATGTTGTGCTGAGATTGCCGCGCACCCTTCGGGTGCTCGCAATGACAGGCAAGTGAACGGGTTACGCTGTCAATCTTATTCTTGTGTTACAGCTTTAGGGTTGGTAACCTGTGCAGGAACTGCTATCCTACAGGCCAGCGAGCCTGTTCTGCAAACCCTTGATCATGCTTCGACAGGCTCAGCACGAACGGAAAACGTTAACCTAAGGTCAGCTTCCATTGCCAGACAATCTCTCACTGGAAAGCTTATCAGTAATCTTGAGCATCCCCTTGGGGCTCGTGGTCGGAAGTTTCTTGAATGTCTGTATATGGCGTATCCCGCGTGACGAAGGCCTCGCCTTTCCTGGATCGCACTGTCCTCAGTGCAATGGCCTGATAGCCTGGTACGATAATATCCCTCTTGCAAGCTTTGTATTACTTGCGGGCCGATGCCGTCGGTGCAAGGCGTCAATTCCCTGGCGTTACCCGCTTGTAGAAGGGCTTACCGCAGGCCTTTTCCTCATGACGGTATTACACTTCGGCTTTAATATCCGAACAGTGTTCCTCCTGCTTTTCCTCTCGGCACTGGTGGTCATTACATTTATCGATCTGGACCATGGCATCATTCCCCATATGCTCAGTCTTCCCGCCATACCGATTGGCCTCGTCGCAAGCATCCTGACCTCCGATCCGTCGCCGATTGAAGCCGTGACAGGAGCGCTGATCGGAGCCGGACTGGTGTACCTGATTGCGGTGTATGCGGAGGTGGCCTTGAAGCAGGAGAGCATGGGTGGCGGCGATGTCAATCTGCTCGCCATGATCGGGGCATTCCTGGGGTGGCGCCTCATGCTCGTGTCGTTTGGCTTCGCGGTCGTCTTCGGCGCCTGTCTTTCGCTGGGACTGATCGCAGCCGGTGTGTTATCGCGGAAAGACCGGATTCCATTCGGGCCGTTTCTGGCGCTCGGCGCGGTCATTGCTCTGTTTGGTGGAGGTCGTGTGATCGACTGGTACGTCAATCTCTTCCGATGATGGCCACCCAAGAAGAGAGATTGACAGCGCAACCCGTTCATTGGCCTGTCATGATATATTCGTAGGGGCGGGGTTGATCCCCGCCCGTTAATCGGGAGGGCATAAAGCCCTCCCCTACGGTGCGAGCGCCCGTTGGGTGCGAGTTCACTTCTAGGAGTTCACTATGACGCAGCGCGATAGTTCCACACCTATGCATGGGGTGGTCGAGCGGGTCCTGGATATCCTTCCGATTCTCACGACCCTCCTGCTCCTCTCGATCTACCCGCTACTCCGATACCTTCCTGGCGATCCGTTCTGGTCTGAGGTCTTTCGATTTGCCGTCATCACCCTCTGGATCGGCTACCTGATCATCAATCAGGTCCGGGCTCATAAGACGCGACAGGAGCTACTGGCCAACATGGAGACCGACTGGTGCAGTAGGATCGAGACCTCTGGCCACTCCTTGAGTCATTATGCGATCCTCATGCCCTTGAAGCGGGAGAACAACCGCCGCGTGCTGTTTCAGGCGATGCGTTCGATCAAGAGGCAGCGCTACCCGATGGAGCAGATTACCCTGATTCCTATCGTGGAGGCGGAAGACCGAGAGACGCTTCACACGCTACGCGATCTCCTCCCGACGCTCGAGAAGACCATCAGGATCAGGCTCTTCACCTATCCTACCGACGGGATCGTGAACAGATGTAAGGCGACATCGATTAGCGCGGCCGGCCGTTATCTTGCGCGCCAGATCGATGATGGCGCGCTCCGGGATGAGGACCTGAAGATTCTGATTATCGATGCCGATACGATTCTGCACCCACAGGATCTTGCCTTCCGGGAGCATCGCCATCGGCTGGAAGCGGAACGTGCGATGGCCAGGGGAGACCGAGGGGTCGTCCTGCAGTCGCTGACCACCTACACCTCGAACTACTGGAAGGTGCCGATGCTGCCTCGTCTGCACAACTCCGGGTTCGTCCTGTATCAGTTGGGAAAGATGCAGACTGCCGGCGACTATCTGGTCCTGGGTCCCGGGACGAGCCTCCTATTCCGTGATTTCCGTACGGTGGACTACTTTGAACCGAATCGTCACAACGAGGATATGCAGTTTAGGTACAAGGTGGTGATGGAAGGGTTTCGCGTGGCCCCTGTCAAGATGCCAACCTGGGGACAGGCGCCGCTCACCACCAGGGACTCGTGGGGCCAGATCGCCCGTTGGGCACGCGGCGCGGTGGACGTCAAATTCGTGGTCAATTACGTGCGAAGATTTGACGATATGCGGGTGCCGCTGCTGAAGCGGAAGTTGTTCCTGGCGCTTCGGGCGCTGTTTGCCAACGCGATGCCACCTCTCATGGTCTTTTTACCGGCGCAACTGATCCTGATCTCCTGGATCAGCCCCTGCGTCAAGGAGCTGTGGCCGTTTCAGGTATTCCTCTCGCCTGATGTGCTCGCCTTACGGATCGGGAGTAAGGGCCTGTGTGTGAGTCCACTCGCCGCCTTTAATCTCCAATTCCAGACGATTGTACTGACCGCTTCGATGTTCTTGAGCATGGTTTTAGTCCCCCACACGCTGAAGCCGATCATTTATCAACGGCCGCCTCGCCGTTGGCGGCAGTCCAGGAAACTCTTTGAGTGGTCTCGCCTCACCTTCGCACCGATCAATTTGCATAACTATTTCCTGATGGCTACGGCACAGCTTTACATGCAGGCTCGCCTGGCGCTTGGCATCTCCATTACTCACACGGAGGTCACCCGGAAATGATGTGCGGGATACGAAGTGTAGGGGCAGCCCTTGTGGCTGCCCTAAGCGCGGGGTACAAAAACCCCCCACCCCCCCTTTACAAAAGGGGGGCACGGGGGGATTTGCCGTGCTTGGTACTGCGAAGTGCGAAGCGTAGGGGCAGTCCCTCGTGGCTGCCCTAAGTGCGAGGTGCTGGGTGCGGATCGGTTTTTTTACCTGCAACGCCTCCCCGCTGCTGAACGGCCTCGCGGTCTCCATTCAACAATTTGCCCTTCACCTGCGTCGCCTCGGCCACCGGGTCTTTATCTTTGCACCGCGTTACCCGGGCCGCCAGGAGGTAGAGCCCGACACCTACCGGTTCCCATCGCTGCGCGTTCCGACACATCACCGCTATGCCTTGCCGATTCCAGCCGCCGCCGTGGGGCTTCGTCGTCTGATTCCACGCCTTGGGCTGCAGGTCATCCATGCTCACCACCCGTTCCTTGTCGGGCCTTACGCCCGCCGATTGGCTCGCCGTCTACGAGTCCCGTGCGTGTTTACCTATCATACGCTGTACGAGCATTATGCCCATTACCTGCCGGTCGTCTCGCCCCTGGCTGCCAGGATCGCGGAGGCCCGGAGCTATGCCTTCGCCAACCAGGCCGATCTGGTCATCGCGCCCACTTCAGGGGTGCAGGAGCGGCTGCTCACCCATGGGGTCACCTCTCCCATTGAAGTGATTCCAACGGGGATCGAGCCGCCGGAAGAGCCGGAGGAATCGAAGACCCAGATTCGGCGTCGCCTGGGTGTGCCGGAGGACGGGCCGGTCCTCTTGTACGTGGGGCGGCTGGCCAGGGAAAAGAATCTCGAGTTGCTCCTGCGGGCAGTCCGCGCCGCGATTCGGGGTGCGCCCAACCTCACTTTGTTGGTAGTCGGGGAGGGGGATGAGGAGCGGTCGTTACAGCGGCTGGCCACCCATCTGGACATCGCTGACCGCGTCCACTTTGTGGGCCCGGTTCCGCACCAGGCTGTGGGCTGCTGGTATCGGGCTGCGGACCTCTTTGTCTTTCCGTCTGTCTCGGAGACCCAAGGCCTGGTCGTGCTCGAAGCGATGGCGCACGGGCTCCCCGTCTTGGCCGTCCGGTCTGTTGGCACCTCGGATTTCATTGTCGATGGAGTAAACGGCGCGCTGGCCAATGATGCCGAGAATGATTTCGTCCAGCGCTTGCTCACGTTGCTTCGCGATGGGGCGAGCCTCCATCGCTACGCCGAGCAGGGCAGGGTGAGGGCGATGCAGATGACGGCCGAAGCCTCGGCCGCACGGCTGCTCGAAGCCTACGAGCGGCTCCTAACAAGGGCAGCTGATAGCTAATAGCTGTCAGCTGACAGCTGACCATGGAGCAGTTGATCGAGGAATACCTGAGGTATCTCACGGTCGAGCGGGGACTGGCTGAGAACAGCCTGGCAGCGTATGCGCGGGATCTTCGCCGGATAACCGGTTACCTCAAGCACGCTGGGGCTAGCGCATTCCAGGAGGTCAGCCGCGGGCAGGTCGCGCGCCTGCTCTTGACGCTCCGAGAGGAGGGGTTGGCGCCTCGCACGGTCGCGCGCCACATTGCGTCGCTGCGGGGCCTCTTCCGGTTTCTCCTGGCGCAGGGCCATGTGAAAGATGATCCCACCGCGCACCTCGAGTCCACGAGCCCCTGGATGCGTTTACCAGGGGTGCTGAGCCAGGAGGAGGTGGAGCGGCTGCTGGCCGCGCTGGTCACCAGCAATCCGCGAGGTATCCGTGACAAGGCAATGCTGGAGGTGCTGTACGCGGCCGGCCTTCGAGTGTCGGAGCTGGTAACCCTCCGGTTGTCCGATGTGGACCTGGAAGTGGGCTACGTGCGCTGCCAAGGAAAGGGCGGGAAGGACCGTGTGGTTCCACTGGGGAGCGATGCCCAGACGGCCGTTCGCCAGTATCTCGCTACCTCAAGGCCGCATCTTCAAAAAGGACGGTCAAGTCCTGTGCTATTCTTGAACCGCCTTGGGTGGCCGATGACGCGTCAGGGCTTCTGGAAGCTCCTCCGCGCGCATGCGGTAGCGGCGGGGATCGATCGGCGGGTGACCCCTCACACGCTTCGCCATTCTTTTGCCACGCACCTGCTCGAGCGCGGCGCCGATCTTCGGGCGGTCCAGATGATGTTAGGTCACGCCGATATCTCCACGACGCAGATCTACACTCACGTCTCCCGGGCGCACCTGAAGACGGTCTACAACCGCTACCACCCAAGGGCCTAAGGACAGGGTTTAGGGTATAGGGTGTAGGGTGTAGGGGTGCGAAGTGCGTAGGGGCGCTGCTTGCTGCGCCCGGTGCAGGGTACGACATGTAGGGGCAGCCCTTGTGGCTGCCCTAAGTGCGAGGTGCGACGCACCCCCTCCTTAACCCTCCCCCCTCGGAGAGCCTGCCCCGGACTCGATCCGGGGGGGAGGGGACGGGTGGGGGGGCTTTCGAGGCAATAACGATGTCAACGCATGTGATGCAGCTTCCACAATTCCGAAAGCTTGACCCTCTCAGCCGGAGGGCGCTGGAGGCTGCACGCAGGGCTGCCGCCCCTTCGCCGATCTATGTTGTCGGCGGCTATGTGCGGGACCTGCTCCTTGGCCAGGGCAATGTTGATATCGATCTGGTAGTTGAGGGCGATGCGATCGCTGCGGCCAAACGTCTGGCGCACTTCCTCAGGGCAGTGATGACGTCTCACCCAAGGTTCGGAACTGCCCACCTACGGCTTCCTGGGGCCTGTCCCCGACGCCGATCGGGGAGCAGAACGCTCGATCTCGCCACCGCCAGGTCGGAACGATACCCGCATGCTGCCGCGCTGCCGGAGGTTCAACCCGCCCCACTGCTCGCCGATCTGCTTCGACGGGATTTCAGCATCAATGCTATGGCTGCCCGCATCGACCGTCATCGGTTCGGACCGCTCATTGATCCACTGGAAGGACTCCGGGACCTGGAGCGCGGGCGGATCAGAGTCCTACACGAGCGGAGTTTCATCGACGACCCCACCCGGCTCTTCAGAACAGCCCGGTTTGAGGGCCGATACCGGTTTGTTATTGCTCGAGGCACCTTGCGGTTGATGAAGGCTGCAGTGAAGGGGGGAGTGATCAGGCATCTTACCGGTTCGAGAATTTTCAGGGAGCTCTACCTGATTGCGAAGGAACCATCCGCTTCCCGCATCATCAGGCGTCTTGGGGATCTGGACGTATTGACGGCTATTCATCCGAAGCTCGCCCTCCCTGCTGCCGCCTTCGGTCTGCTCGAACGCGTGGGGCGGATACTCACTCAGGCATCATCGATGCCGTTACTGGAGGGAGCAGCAGAAGATGAGGTACTTCTCCTTGGGATGCTCTATCTGTTGCATCCAAGGACGGTTGTTGCCATCCTCACAAGGCTCACCCCGCCCCAAGGGATTGCCGAGAAGCTTGCGGCCGACCACAAGGCATGTCGACAAGCTGTGCAGAAGCTGACACGCGCCATCGATCTTCGCCAAAGCCGGATCGCCCGGCTTCTCGATCCCCTTTCACCGGAGGCCAGGATCGTGCTCCTGGCCGGACTTGTGAAAGGATCGGCGCAGGAGGCGGTCTCCGAATATCTCGCCACCTCATGGAGCGTTGTGCCGCTGCTCAAAGGGGGGGATCTGGGCCGGTTGGGGTTCCAGCCCGGCCCCATCTATCGGAGGATCCTTGCCGCCCTGCGCTCGGCCAAGCTGGACGGGCGCCTCCGCACCAAAGAGGATGAGACCTCGTTTGTCCTTCAGCGCGTCGCCCAGGGGGTAACCATTCAGTGAGAGGGGGAAAATCATTAAAGAAAATGTGGTGTTTTTTATAAAATCCCCCTTAATCCCCCTTTTCCAAAGGGGGAAACGGTTAGTCCCCCTCTTTGGAGAAGAGGGGTTAGGGGAGATTTTCCACCCGTAACTGAATGGTTACCTCAGGGGAGCCTTCGGGATTGACAAGGGGGGTCCCCTTTGTTACGGTAAGTTCAGGCTAATTTAGGCTGGGTGCTAGACAATAGAGATGACATGTTTGATCTAACGCAGTTCATTCTGAATACGAGCGTGAAGCTGCCGGCTATCCTGGCAGCCTTGACGTTTCACGAGTATGCCCACGGGTGGGTTGCCGACAAGCGTGGCGATCCAACCGCGCGATTGTTAGGCCGCCTCACCTTTAACCCCATCGCCCATCTCGATCCGGTCGGAACCCTGGCGCTGATCTTCACGCCGGTGGGCTGGGCCAAGCCGGTTCCGGTGAATTTCGACAACCTCCGACATCCGAGGCGCGACATGATTTTGGTGGCGGCGGCTGGACCTTGCGCGAACCTCATCCTCGCTTCCGTGTGTGCTTTGTCTCTTCGGTTGTTCGATGGGACGGCAGAGGTGGGTGAGTCCACCGGGTTGCTTTCGTGGCTCAGCACACCGGTCCATCATATGTTGCACTGGAGCGTACTGATCAACGTGGCGCTGGCCATCTTTAACCTGATTCCCTTGTTGCCGCTCGATGGCGGCCGCGTCTTGGCCGGCCTCTTGCCGCCCCGCCATGCCGCCTCGTACAGCAGGATCGAGCGGTACGGTTTTGTTGTTCTAATGGTTCTGATGTTCAGCGGGGTGGTAGATCGCCTGATCTGGCCGCCCATCGCGCTGGTTGCCGGGCTGTTGCTCGGCGTATAGCAGGGCAAAGGGTAACTACTCAGGTGTTTAGGCTGAAGACTGAAGACTGAAGGTTCTAAATTATCTTGCACGGCACGAAACGAGCCATTCAAGACCTTTTCGGAGTTTTGTATGATCACGCATGACTTACCCCTAAGAGCCTTCAGCCTTCAGCCTATCTACCTATCTGAGTAGTTACGGAAAAGGAGCACATTCGTCGATGTCGAAGAGTCGGGTCTTGAGTGGGATGAGGCCGACGGGGCGCCTTCACCTCGGCCACCTGTTCGGGGCCTTGGATAACTGGCGTCTATTACAGGAAGCGTATGAGTGCTTCTTCTTCGTGGCCGACTGGCATGCGCTCACGACCGAGTACGCCGAGACGAAGGGCATCCGGGAGAATATCCGCGAGATGGTCCTGGATATGCTGGCGACCGGGATCGACCCCTCGAAAGCGCCCCTCTTCCTGCAGTCCAGGCTTCATGAACATGCGGAGCTGTACCTGTTGCTGTCGATGATCACGCCTGTCCCCTGGCTGGAGCGGAATCCAACGTACAAGGAGCAGCAGCAGGAGCTCACCACCAAAGACCTCAGCACGTACGGATTTCTGGGTTACCCGGTCCTGATGGCCTCGGACATCCTACTCTACAAGGCTGAATATGTGCCGGTCGGTATCGATCAGGTACCGCATTTGGAATTGACACGGGAGATTGCGCGACGCTTCAACCACCTATACAGTGAGGTCTTCGTTATACCGGAGGCGCTCCTGACGGAGTTCCCGAAGGTTCCGGGCACCGATGGCCGCAAGATGAGCAAGAGTTACGGTAACGCCGTCTATCTGACCGACTCGTCCGAACAGGTGACCGCAAAGATCAGGCCGATGGTGACGGATCCTGCCAGGGTGCGCCGGAGCGATCCCGGCAATCCTGATGTCTGCCCGGTCTTTGACCTGCACAAGATCTTCACTCCTAAGGTCGAGCGGGACACCATCATCGATCCCGGCTGCCGGACGGCAGGGATCGGCTGCCTGGATTGTAAGGGGGTTCTCCTGCAGCACATGCTTCCGATCCTTCGGCCCATTTACGACCGGCGGCAGGAGCTGGCAACTCGCCCGGAGATCGCTCAGGAGGTATTGGAAGATGGGTACTCCAAGGCCAAGAAGGTTGCGAGCGAGACCCTGTCAGAGGTCAAGGCCGCGATGGGCATGTAACCCGTTTCGAGTTTCGCGTTCCGAGTTTCGAGTTCGGAGTACCAAGTTCTGAGTTGAAAGGAGATTCGGGAGTTCCTCAAACTCGAAACTCTAAACCCGAGACTCGAAACTCATGACTCAACGATGAGGTGCCGTGATGCTTGATCGCTCGATTCCAGATGGACTGACGTTTGACGACGTACTCCTGATTCCTGCGAAGTCCGAGGTCCTGCCACGGGATGTCGATGTGTGTACACGCCTGACCAGACGTCTCACGATCAACATCCCAGTCGTCAGCGCCGCGATGGACACCGTGACCGAGGCCACGATGGCCATCGCATTAGCCCGGGAGGGGGGAATTGGTATGATCCATCGGGCCTTCCCTCCGGATCGGCAGGCCCGTGAGGTCGACAAGGTCAAGAAGTCCGAGAGCGGGATGGTCGTGGACCCGATTACCGTCTCACCAGACCAGAAGCTCTCTGATGCCGTGGGACTGATGCAACGCTATCGAATCTCCGGCGTCCCCGTGACGCAGAACGGAAAATTGGTCGGCATCCTGACCAACCGTGACATTCGCTTCGAGACGAAGCTTGACCTGAAGATTTCCCAGGTGATGACCAAAGAGCGACTCATAACAGCGCCGGTCGGGACCAGCCTGGAAGAGGCGAAGGAGATCCTCCATCAGAATCGGATCGAGAAGCTGCTGGTGGTGGATGATGACTTCAACCTCCGCGGTCTCATCACCATTAAGGATATCGAGAAGACGATCAGGTACCCGAACGCCTGTAAGGATGAGTTGGGGCGACTGCGCGTGGGTGCGGCCGTCGGCGTGAGCGAAGAGACGCCGGAACGGGTAGACGCGTTGGTCAGGGCCGGCGTCGATGTCCTGGTGGTGGATACCGCCCACGGACACAGCAGCGGGGTGGTAGAGGCGGTAGCCACGATCAAGCGGCGCTACCCCGATACCGAGGTGATCGCCGGAAACATCGCAACGGCGGAAGGGGCCGAGGAGCTGATCAGGGCCGGGGCCGACGGACTGAAGGTCGGAATCGGTCCAGGCTCCATCTGCACGACCCGGGTGGTCGCCGGAGCAGGAGTCCCGCAGATCACAGCCATCGCCGAATGCGCCAAAATCGCCGACCGACATGGTGTCCCAATTATTGCCGACGGCGGCATCAAGTTCTCGGGCGACATAACCAAGGCGATTGCGGCCGGGGCGCATGTCGTGATGCTTGGAGGTCTGCTGGCGGGGACCGAGGAGAGCCCAGGCGAGACGGTCATCTTTCAGGGACGGACCTATAAAGTCTATCGGGGCATGGGTTCGTTAGGTGCCATGCAGCGTGGTGGAAGGGATCGGTACGGCCAGGAAGCTGAAACAGAGGAGAGCAAGCTTGTTCCCGAGGGGATTGAGGGGCGCGTGCCCTATAAAGGGACTCTGGCTGGCAGCGTGTACCAACTCGTTGGGGGGCTGAGAGCCGGCATGGGTTATTGCGGTTGTTCCACCATTGAGGATCTTCGCCAGAAGGGCCGCTTCATTCGGATCACGTCCGCAGGTCTCCGCGAGAGCCACGTGCATGACGTCATCATCACAAGAGAAGCGCCAAACTACCGGTTGGATTAAGAACAGCGTTCAGCCGCGTAGGGGCGCCGCTTGCTGCGCCCTCTTTGGGCAGGGCAGGCCCTGCCCCTACACCGATCGCTGACGGCTGATCGCTGAAAGCTGCTCTCCATGAATAAGATCCTGATCCTTGACTTTGGCTCGCAGTACACGCAGTTGATCGCCCGCCGCGTCCGCGAACTGGGTGTCTTCTGCGAGATCCATCCATTCAGCCTGCCACTAGACGACATCAAAGTCTTTGATCCAAAGGGGATCATTCTCTCCGGTAGTCCGGCCAGTGTCTACCAACCGGATGCTCCACTCTGCCACGGCGAGGTCATCGAGCTGGGCGTGCCAGTCCTGGGGATCTGCTATGGGATGGGGATTCTCGGGCACCTTCACGGCGCTGTTACGACTCGATCGGCCTACCGGGAATATGGTCGGGCGAAGCTCGTGATCGACGATAGCACCGATCTCTTCTTCAACCTTGAAGGCGATCTCAGCGTCTGGATGAGCCATGGGGACAAGCTGGAGGGGATCCCCGACACGTTCCGTCGCCTCGCCCACACAGCCAATGCGCCTTTTGCCGCGATCCGCCATCGAGTGCAGCCGCTCTTCGCGGTTCAGTTTCACCCTGAAGTCGCCCATACTGACAGCGGGAAGGCGATCCTCGGAAATTTCCTGTTCAAGGTCTGCGGTTGCGCCTCGGATTGGCAGATGCGTTCCTTCGCCGAGATTGCCATCGATCGTATTCGGCGCCAAGTAGGGGATCGGCGGGTCCTCTGTGCCCTGAGTGGCGGAGTCGATTCTTCGGTCACCGCGCTGCTAATCCACCAGGCGATCGGTCCGAAACTCACCTGCGTCTTCGTGGACAATGGCCTGATTCGGAAGGGCGAAGAAGCGCAGGTTCTTCAGGCTATGGGCGAGCACCTGGGTCTCCACCTGATCTCGGTCGATGCGGCGGAGCGATTCCTCGCCCGGCTCAAAGGGGTCATCGATCCCGAGGAGAAACGGAAGATCATCGGCGCTGAGTTTATTGCCGTCTTTGAGGAAGAATCACGGAGGCTGGGACGATTCGATTTCCTCGCACAGGGCACGTTATATCCAGACGTGATCGAGAGCGTATCGGTCCTGGGGCCTTCGGTCACGATCAAATCCCACCACAACGTAGGGGGGCTGCCGGAGCAGTTCGATTTTGAGCTGATCGAGCCGCTGCGAGAGCTGTTTAAGGATGAGGTGCGAGAGCTTGGGAAGGAGATCGGCCTGCCGGATGTCATTCTCTGGCGCAAGCCGTTTCCAGGTCCTGGCCTGGCCATCCGGATTATCGGAGAGGTGACGAAGGCTCGGCTGGACCTACTCAGAGAAGCCGATGCCATCGTCGAGGCGGAGGTGGCGAAGACGGAGGTGGGCCGCGAATTGTGGCAGGCGTTTGCTATCCTGCTCCCGATTAAAACCGTCGGCGTCATGGGCGATGAGCGGACCTATGAGCATGTTATCGCCATTCGGGCCGTCACCAGCCTCGACGGGATGACGGCCGACTGGGCGCGCCTGCCGTATGACCTGCTCCAGGCGATCAGCAGCCGGATCGTGAGCGAGGTGAAGGGCGTCAACCGCGTCGTCTACGACATCTCCTCGAAGCCTCCGAGCACCATCGAGTGGGAGTGAACCAGCAAGCTCGATCGCCGCAATACAGGCTTGAGGATCTTCTCAAGAGGGTATCCAAGCGTAATATTCACCCCGAGTTTAAGACCGGTCGGCCTGTCGGCAAGGAAGCTTTGTGATGGCAAGTACCGTATGTCTCAGACTGCGGGGACATTGTCTGGGTCGACTGTGATCCCCAGGCAGGACATAAACAGGTCGGCCGCCGGCCGGCCTTGATCGCCTCCCCCCAGTCCTACAACCAGAAAGTTGGCTTAGTTCTTCTTTGCCCGATCACAAATCAGATGCAAGCGTGCTAGGCTGGAGTCGGGTCAGCTACCACGAACGGAGAGCAGGATGCTTGTTCCAGAGCCATTGATCACAACATCGCCAGATCGACTGAGTGGTATCCCCGTCTTTGCTGGCGCCAGAGTGCCTATCCAGACTCTCATCGATTATCTGGAAGCCGGGGATACCCTTGATGAGTTTCTGAAGGACTTTCCCATCGTTTCCCGTGAACACGCCATTGCCGTTCTCGAGTTAGCCAAGTCCGCCCTCCTGACGAGAAGGTGAGTCAATGAAAGAGAGCGATCAGTATCATAAGTGGGTCGAGTGGAGTGAAGAAGATCACACGTATATTGGGAAGTGTCCTGATTTGATTACCGGAATTCATGGAGATGATCCGGTCAGACTCTACAGTGAACTGTGCGAAGTGGTCGAGGATGTCATTCGTCATTTTGAGGCTAAGGAACGCCCACTTCCCAGTCCTCGCATTCGCCCCATGCAGGAAGTGGCGTAAGGTTCGAACTACAGAAAACGAATGGACTTGATTACTGTAAGCCAGCGCCTAACACCGACACCAGTTCTTGCTCAGTTGGAGGTCCGACGCTGAACCGGCAAGCCGCACTTCCTAACCCGAACCCTATGCCCTACACCCTGGTTTTTCGGAGGATTCATGCACCATTCTGATTTTGTGCACCTGCACGTTCATAGCCAGTACAGCCTGTTGGATGGGGCCTGTTCCCTGGAGAAGCTGGTGGCCAAGGCGAAGGAGTACCGGATGCCTGCCCTGGCTGTCACGGATCACGGCAACCTCTTCGGTGCGATCGACTTTTATACCCTCGCGATGAAGGAAGGGGTGAAGCCGATCATCGGCTGTGAGGTGTATATTGCGCCCGGCAGCCGTTTTGAGAGATCCAATCAGGACAGCGGCTACGAGGGCGCCAGCCACATCACCCTGCTGGCCAAGGACCAGGTCGGCTATAAGAATCTCATCAAGCTGGTTTCGGCCGGCTATCTGGAGGGGTTCTACTATAAGCCTCGAATCGACCGGGAGTTGTTTGCCCAGCACTGTCAAGGACTGATTGTCCTCTCCGGCTGCCTGAACAGTGAGGCGGCCAAGGCATTGCTGAATGGCGACGAGGCTCGGGCGAGGGAGACTGTCAGTTGGTATACCGAGGCGCTAGGGCGTGAGAACTACTTTTTAGAGATTCAGGACCACGGAATGGCCGAGCAGAAAAAGGTCGCTGAGGGCATCTTGCGACTCGCCAAGGCCTTCGAGCTGCCGATTGTCGCCACCAACGACCTGCACTATCCCAGCAAAGAAGATGCGCGTGCCCACGAGGTGCTGCTCTGCATTCAGACCGGGAAGACGATTCAGGACAAGGATCGGTGGCGCTTTTCTACCGATCAGTTCTACTTCAAATCGGCAGCGGAGATGAAGCAGGTCTTTGTCGAGCTGCCGGAGGCGGTTAAGAACACTATTACCGTGGCCGAGCGCTGCAACCTCCAGCTCCAGTTCGGCCAGCTCCGCCTGCCCAAGTACCAGGCGCCAGAGGGGTATACGATCGAGACCTATCTGGCCCATTTGGCCTGGGAGGGACTGAAGGTCCGTTACCCGGATGTGAATGCCGAGGTTGAGACGCGCATGAAGTACGAGCTGGAGGTCATCCAAAAGACCGGCTTCGCCGGTTACTTCCTGGTGGTCTGGGACTTCATCAAGTACGCCAAGGATCGGGGGATCTCAGTCGGTCCTGGCCGTGGCTCGGCGGCTGCCTCGCTGGTTGCCTACTGCCTTGGCATCACCAACATCGATCCGCTCCGGTACGGCCTGATCTTTGAACGGTTCCTGAACCCCGAACGGATCAGTATGCCGGATATGGACATCGACTTCAGCGATGATCGGCGAGATGAGGTGATCGAATATGTGACCAGGAAATATGGAGCCGACAATGTAGCCCAGATTATCACGTTCGGGACGATGGGCGCCAAGGCGGTCATCCGGGACGTCGGGCGGGGCCTGGGGATGCCCTATTCCGAGGTGGATAAGATCGCCAAGTTGGTCCCCAATCGGATCAATATCAGTCTGGACGAGGCGATTGCCGAGAGCCCACCGCTTACCGAGGCGGTGCAGAGCCGGGCAGAGGTGGAGGAGCTGTGGCGGATTGCCAAATGTCTGGAGGGACTGACACGGCACGCCTCAACCCACGCGGCGGGTGTCGTGATCTCCGGCGACCCACTCACCGAGCATGTCCCGCTCTACAAAGATTCAAAGGCCGGCAGCAAGCCGACGACCCAGTACGCCATGAAGGGCATCGAGACGATTGGCCTGTTGAAGATCGACTTTCTGGGGCTTCGGACCCTGACGGTCATCGCCAACACCCTGGAACTGATCGCGGCGGGACGCGGGCATAGGTTTAAGATCGAGGAGATCCCCCTCGATGACCCGGCGATCTTCCAACTGCTCAGCGAGGCGCGGACCTTCGGGGTGTTTCAACTGGAATCCTCGGGGATGCGGGATCTGATGCGGCGTCTGAAGCCGGAACGGCTGGAGGACGTCATCGCCATCGTGGCGCTCTACCGACCCGGACCGATGGTGATGATCGATGACTTTATCGACCGCAAGCATGGTAAGGTCAAGATCCGCTACGACCACCCGTTGATGGAGACGATCCTCAAAGAAACCTATGGGATCATGGTCTACCAGGAACAGGTGATGCGGATCGCCTCGGATCTTGCCGGTTTCTCAATGGGAGAGGCGGATGTGCTGCGTAAGGCGATGGGCAAGAAAGACCCCGAGATGATGGATCAACAGCGGAAGAAATTTGTCGACGGGGCGAAGGCGAAAAAGATCCCGGCGCGGACGGCGGAAAAGGTCTTTGATAAAATGGCCCCCTTCGCGGGGTATGCCTTCAACAAACCCCACGCGACTGCTTACGCCATCGTGGCCTATCAGACCGCCTACCTCAAGGCCCATTACCCGGTTGAGTTCATGGCGGCCCTCCTTACCTCCGGGATGGCTGATACCGACAAGATCGCCAAATACATCGACGAGTGCAGACAGATGGGGATCACGGTTCTGCCACCGGATGTCAACGAGTCGGAAAGCAGCTTTACCGTCGTGGGGGAGCAGATTCGATTCGGGCTGGTGGCCATCAAGAATGTCGGTGAGACGGCTATCCAGTCGATCCTGGCCACACGGCGGGGCAAAGGTCCTTTGCGCTCCATCTTCGACTTCTGCGAGCGGGTGGACCTGCGCCTCGTAAATAAACGGGTGATCGAAAGTCTGATCAAGTGCGGGGCATTCGACTCTCTCGGGGCGGCGAGGGCTCAGCTCATGGCTGTTGCGGACAAGGCGATGGAGGCTGGTGCCGGCGTACAGCGGGAGCGGGTCCATGGCCAGGTCTCAATGCTGGATGTCCTGGAGACGAAGGGCGGGCTCGGCCACCAGGCAGGAGCGCTGCCAGTCATCCCGGAGTGGTCGGCAAGCCTACGCTTGGCCGCCGAAAAGGAGACGTTAGGCTTCTACGTCACCGGCCACCCGCTGGCCGCTTATCGGGATGTCATCGCGAAGGTTGCGGCTGTTACCACCGATCGCCTCGCGACCTGCCAGGACAAAGAGACGGTCACGCTATGCGCCATCGTGGTCGCCATCAAGGAGATCGCCACAAAGAACGGAGAGCGGATGGCCTTCGTGACGCTCGAAGATATGGTCGGAACGGTAGAGGCGGTAGTATTTCCTGAGCTCTACAAGGCGAACCTGCTCCACCTGGTGAAGGATGTGGCCGTTCTGGTAAAGGGACAGGTGGATGTGGGCGAAGAGGTGGTCAAGTTGCTCTTGACGGAGGTGAGTCCTCTTGCGAACGCCAGGCGCAACGGAAGGTCGATAGTGGAGATCACGGTAGAGGAATCGCACCTGTCCGCCCCGCAACTGGAGCAGCTCAAAGGCCTGCTACTGAGATTTCCTGGACCCGTTCCTGTCAAGCTCCACCTGAGCGTTGCGCCAGGTGCCCAGGTGACTATTGCCGCATCGCCAGACATGACCGTCGCAGCGGACGAGCTGCTCAGGCGAGAGGTGGAGGCCCTGTTGGGCCCGGGTACGATCACCGGCGCGTGATCTCGGAGACCCCGTCAGGAATCTGCAGCGTATTTGTGAGGAACAGACGGGAGCGTTGCTGTTTGTCGACGGGCGTTAACTTTCAGACGGAGGGGGCGATGCGGAGTGCGATAGGACTAAAGTGGTACACATTCAGAGACATGGGGATAAATATGTGGTGGCGGTACGTTGTTGCGATTGCGGCCATAACGTTGGTTGCCTGGTGGAACCCCGTGATCTCCGAGGCCCAGTTCACGCATACCCAACTCACCACCACCATCGGGGACGGTAGCGCCAGCCCCTCCATCTCCGCCGACGGTACACGAATCGCCTTTCGCTCCAGCCGCGACCTGGTCCAGAATAGCAATCTCGACGGTAACTGGGAGATTTTCCTTTGGACTGCCGGATCCGGCTTTACCCAGATCACTGACACTACCGGGGACAGCACCTACTCCTACCCCTCTATTTCCGCCGATGGTACTCGAATTGCTTTTCTATCCACCCGCAATCTGACCGGGAGCAACTCCGACGGCAACAATGAGATCTTCCTCTGGACCTCAGGCTCCGGCTTCATCCAGGTCACTAATACCACTGGAGGCCAAAACTTCGCCCCCTCCATCAATGCCGACGGCACCCGCATCGCCTTTGGCTCCGACCGCAACCTGGTTACTGGCGGTAATCTCGATGGTAATCCTGAGATCTTCCTTTGGACTGCCGGGTCCGTTTTCACCCAGCTTACGGCTACCAACGGTGCTAGCACCCACTACAACCCCTCCATCTCCGCTGACGGCACCAGGATCGCCTTTTACTCCACCCACGACCTGACCGGTGGCAACCCGGGCGGCAACTCTGAGATCTTCCTCTGGACTAACGGTTTCGGTCTCGCCCAGGTTACCACCACCACCGGAGGCGGGAGCGACAGTCCCTCTATTTCCGCTGACGGCACCAAAATCGCCTTTGTTTCCACCAGTAACCTGACCGGCAGCAACTCCGATGGTAATTCTGAGATCTTCCTCTGGACCTCCGGCTCCGGCTTCACCCAAGTCACCACCACCACCGGGGGTTACAACTGGGATCCCTCCATCTCCGCCGACGGTACACGAATCGCCTTTCGCTCCAATCGCAACCTGACCGGCAGCAACCCCGACAGCAATTCCGAAATCTTCCTCTGGACCTCCGTCTTTGGCTTCATCCAGCTTACCGCCACCACCGGGGGCGACAGCTTCGATCCATCCCTCAACGCCGACGGTACCCGGATCGCTTTCGTTTCCACCAGCAACCTGACCGGCGGCAACTCCGACGGTAACCATGAGATCATCCTGGCTAGCAGCCCGTCGGTTGAGTTGGAGGCTGTCGGCTCCGGCCCAGGACCGGCCCTAACGAATCCTGTGACGGTTACCTATACTGTCCAAGGATGCAGCGACAAGGAGATATTTCTGGTCGTCAACGCTCCGGCCATGGGAATGCCCTGGTCGTACCTTGGCGCCCTTGGGTGGGTACCGCTTCCAGCGGATCTCTCGGTTGTCACCCCGTATCTGAGTAGTGGGCAAGCTGATGGCGTCTACTCGCTCTATTCCGACACCGCCCCGGTGGGAACCTATGAACTGTACCTGGGCTGTGACTTTGTCGTGGATGGCCACCTCAATATCGATACCAGCGCCGGCCTGAATCTGAACGGGGTCTATGACTATCTGTCGGTGACGGTGCAGTAGTCAACCGGCGCTCGGCTTCATCGGGACGTGCTGTGTAGTGCCCTCAAGGAGAGCCTGAGCCTCGCCAAGGCGGCTGCGGCCCAAATAAAGAGGGCGGCCTACGGCCATGCTCGGATAACGGCGGAACTCCACGGCGAGGGTGTGTGGCCGGCAAAATGCCCGTGGCCGACGCTCGAAGCGCTGCGTCGGGCTGTGAGAGCCAGGGATCGGGGATATCTCGCCATCGAGCGGAAGGGTGAGTGGAAGTCGAAGGGTAACGATGAGCGTTGATCGGGCGGCATTTGGATGATCGGCGGTTTCAAAGTAGAATTTGGTCCTAAGATTTCCTGGACGTCAGTAACGGCGTGAGTGTTCTGTCCGCATTAGTGTCCGGCGACGGTCATGCGGTGGATCTTGAGGGTGGGGGCGATGACGCTGCTGCGAAATGTCAGGTCATTACCGACCATCTCGATCCCCAAGAGCATCTCCTTGAGGTTACCGGCAATGGTGATCTCCTCTACCGGGTAGGTCAGCTCACCCTTCTCGATCCAGAACCCCACCGCGCTCTGCGAGTAGTCGCCTGTGACGAGGTTCACGCCGGGGCCGATGAGTTGTGATGGAGAGGCCTTCGTCTACCAACCGAATGAACTCCGCGCGATCGTGCGCTCCCTGTCAGTCATATGTCCGTTCGTTCCGCCTGCGGACCGCTTCAATCCGTACCTCTTTCGCCTTGTCATCTACCGTGTAGAGGACCCGGTAGTCGCCTAGTCGGATGCGGTAGACCTCCTGCCCGGTGAGTTTTTTCGTCTCTGGCGGGCGAGGATTCTCCCGAAGGCGGTGGATCGCTGCCACAATACGGAGATACGTGTCATCGTCCAGGCTATCCAGCTCTTTACGGACAGAGCGGCTGCGGAAACGGACCTTGTAGGCATCAGCCATCTCGTGCGGTCTTTCGCAGTCCGCTCTTTTTCACCCGCTCCCGGTGATAAATGTCGAAGTTGGCGAGCGGCTCGTGGCGGCGCGCATGGATGATCTCCCAGTCGGGGTCCTCGGGTAGCACTTCCTCAAGGGTGATCCGATGGGGAGGCCGGAGGGCTGCACCCAGGAGGCGGTTTACGATCCAACTCATGCTACGGTCCCGACCCACCGCTTCCGCTTTCAGGGCGTCCGCCACCTCAGCATCTAAGACCACGCTGACGGTTTGTTTCTTTCCCATATCGTCTTATCCTCCTTGTTATGAGGATACATTGATATCCACGATAGACCAAGAGGAATCACGAGTGCCTCCATGATCGGGGAGACCATAAGGGGAAAGCAGATCCAGAGCTCGGATTCGGTCAAGGCGGTGGGGTGAAAGAAGGATACACTATCGCATCGCGCCCGTCTGGCACTCGCAATGACCCAGGAGAATAGAGGGGCGTGCGCTCGGTTCAGTGCCCGGCGACGGTCATGCGGCGGATCTTGAGGGTGGGGGCGACGACGCTGCTGCGAAATATCAGGTCATTACCTACCATCTCGATCCCCAAGAGCATCTCCTTGAGGTTACCGGCGATGGTGATCTCCTCTACCGGGTAGGTCAGCTCACCCTTCTCTATCCAGAACCCCACCGCGCCCTGCGAGTAGTCTCCTGTGACGAGGTTCACGCCGAAACCGATCAGTTCGGTGACATAGAGTCCGGCGTCCACCGATCGAATGATCTCAGCCGGCTCGTGCGACCCGGACTGAAGGTAAAAGTTCGTCGGCCAGGGGGTTGGGGAATCGCCGGCGCCTCGAGCCGCGCTGCCGGTCGGCTTCATCCCGAGCTTGCGGGCGGAATAGCTATCGAGGAGGTAGCTGCGCAGGACGCCATTTTCTACGATGGCATTCCGGCGGGTTGGGAGTCCCTCGCCATCGAACGGCTTTGAGCCAAGATGGCCGGGTAATGTGCCATCGTCGTATATAGAGATACTCTCAGCGGCGATCCGATCACCCAGCCTGTCGATCAGAAATGAGGCCCCACGGTAGAGGGCTGGACCGAAGAGCGCAGAACAGAAGATGCGCATGAGATTGGCAGCGGTATCAGGGTCGAAGATCACCGGGACCTCCTGGGTCTTGATCTTCCGTGCGCCCAGGCGCCTGAGGGTTCGCTCGGCCGCCCGCTTCCCAATCGCTTCAGGCGACTCCATGGCGCCCAGGTGCCTGGCGCGCGAGTACCAGTGATCGCGTTGCATGCCGTCCTCAGACGAGGCGATGGGTGTCACCGCTAGGCTGAAGGTCGAGCCTCGATACTCACCCAGAAAGCCCTGGCTGCTGCCGTAGATGATCCGATAGAGGTTGCTCGCGAACTCTGCCCCCTCGGAATTGGTGATCCTGCTGTCATAGGACAGGGCCGCATCCTCAGCCGTCCTGGCTCGATCGATCTGGTCCTTGACGGTGAGGGCCTCGCCGTCAGGATCGTACAGATCAAGATCCGGGATGCTCTTGGCGCACTCTTCCGCCGGCGGCAGCCCCGAGCACTCATCGTGGGCGATTGCCTTTGCCAGGACGGCAGTATCCTCCACCAATCGCGCGAGCGACTCCTTGGAGAGGTCTGAGGTGGAGCTGGTGGCCGACCGTTTGTCGAAAAAAAGCCGCAACCCAAGTCGGACCTCTTTGGCGCTTCGGAGCGTTTCGGTCTCCCTTAGCCTGACCTGAGCTGTGACCAGCTCATTCTCGATCAGCACCAAGTCAGCCGCTGTGGCGCCTTTTCGCTTTGCCTCTTGCAGGACTTCCTCGACGATCTGCCGGCTGATCATTGGCTTCGCTCCCCCTTTGGCATGCCCTGGGTCCCGCCCACTGTCAGCCCCTCGATCTTGATGGTAGGGAGGCCCACGCCTACGGGGACCGATTGACCGTCCTTACCGCACGTCCCAACCCCCTCGTCCAGTGAAAGATCATTGCCTACCATGGTAACCCTGGTGAGAACATCCGGGCCGTGGCCGATCAACGTTGCGCCCCTGACCGGCATTGTGACCTTCCCGTCCTCAATCATGTAGGCCTCGCTGGCCGAAAAGACGAACTTGCCGCTCGTGATGTCCACTTGGCCGCCGCCGAAGGTCACGGCGTACAGGCCGTGCTTGACAGATCTGATGATCTCCTCTTGCGTCGAGTCGCCAGGCAGCATGAATGTGTTGGTCATGCGTGGGAGCGGCTGATAGGCATAGCTCTCGCGTCGGCCGTTGCCTGTGGGTTCCATTCCCATCAGGCGCGCATTCAAGCGATCTTGCAGATACCCCCGCAGGATCCCGCGCTCGATCAGAACCGTGCGTCCGGTCGGCGTTCCCTCGTCATCGATATTCAGCGAGCCACGGCGTCCGGGGATCGTGCCATCGTCCACTACGGTAACAAGCGGAGAGCCCACCTGCTGCCCGATCCGATCAGAGAAGGCCGAGGTCTTCTTCCGGTTGAAGTCGCCTTCAAGGCCGTGGCCGATAGCCTCGTGCAGCAAGATCCCGGGCCATCCTGGGCCGAGGACGACGTCCATCGTTCCGGCGGGCGCGTCGGCCGCGCTGAGGTTCATGATGGCCAGGCGGGCGGCCTCTTTGGCGTAGCGCTCGAAGCGGCCCCCCTCCAGGAAGAACTCAAAGTCGGCCCGGCCGCCTCCGCCCCAGCTCCCGACCTGCCTGTTGTCGCCCTCTTGGGCGATGCAGGTGATGTTCAGGCGAGAGAGCGGCTGGATGTCGCCGACCATGACGCCGGCAGAGGTCGCGATCAGAACGATCTTGGACTCGCAGGCAAATGATGCCATCACCTGGACGATCCGGGGGTCTGCGCTCCTGGCGATGGCATCGATTCGCTGGAGCAGATCGATTTTTTTCTCCAGCGGAATCTCTATTGGCTGGAGGTGAACCGGGTACAGATCATGGGGAGGCGTGCCGCCAACCTTCACCGGTGGAGGAGTCCCAACGCCCGCCCGCTCAGCGATCCCCTTGGCTCGGGCGCCGGCGAGTTCCAGGTTCTCTACGCTGATCTCGTCGGAAAAGGCGTACCCGGTCTTCTCATGGGCGAGGGCCCGGACGCCGACCCCCTGGTTGATGTTCTTTGTCGCCTGCTTGATTATCCCCTCCTCGAGCAGCATGGACTCGCTGATCCGGTACTCGAAGTAGAGATCAGCGTCATCGATCTGTCGGCCAAGGGCGGCCCCCAGTCCCCGTTCCAGATGCCGCTCCGTCAGCCCGAACTTCTCCAGGAAAAATCGCTCCGGTTTCATCAGTTGCGTCGCCATCTATGTCCTCACTCCCTTTTAGTCGTTCAGCAATCAGCTATTAGCGATGTAGGGGCGCTGCTTGCTGCGCCCTCTCCGGGCACGGCACAAGCCCTGCCCTTACGCTGACAGCCGGTGGTGAATGCCTGAATGGTATTGAAATCGACCCTACAACTTCTTATACTACGGCCCATGCCGCCCGTCAACAATCACTTCCCTGATCCCGCCATCAGGCGAAAATTCCAGCAGCGACTCCTGCGCTGGACTTTGGCGCGCTCATCTGTACCGCCCGCAAGCCCAACTGCGCGATCTGCCCAATGCGGGGAATCGTGCATCTCCTATCCACTGGATAAGGAAAACGTAACTACAAGGTAGATAGGCTGAAGGCTGAAGGCTTTTAGGGGTAAGTTATGCGTGATCAAAGAAAACTCAGAAAAGGTCTTGAATGGCTCGATTCGTGCCTTGCGAGATAATTTAGAACCTTCAGCCTTCAGCCTAAACACCTGAGTAGTTACAGGAAAACACGTCATGTCTGAAGTTGCGCCGACCGTCGAGGTAGCGGCCGGCCTCATCGTCCGGGACGGGAAGATCCTCATTGCCCAGCGTCTAGGCAACGTCCCCTTGGCGGGGCTGTGGGAGTTTCCGGGCGGTAAGCGGAAGCCTGGTGAGAGCTTCGAGGCCTGCCTGATGAGAGAGGTCATGGAAGAACTGGGGCTGACTATCGCTGTTGAAGAACAGGTGGCTTCCGCCGAGCACCACGAGGCTGGGCGCCAGATCCAACTCCGTTTTTACCGGTGCACCATCCTGGCTGGTGAACCCCGCATCCTCGAGTGTGAAGCCTATCGCTGGGTTGCTCCGGCGGAAATCTCTGCCTACCAATTTCCACCCGCCGATCTACCGCTGGTTCATCAAATTGCCTCGGGTCAGCGTATCATCGCTTAGCGACTCCAGTAGCGGCTGAACTCGGGAAGATATGAAAGGGTCTCGAGACTGGGCATCCGGTCGATAAAGAGTTTGCCCAGCAGGTGGTCGCGTTCGTGTTGGAGCACCCGCGCGTGGAACCCGGTGGCGATGAATTCAAACGGTCGACCCTCCCGATCAAGCGCCTTCGCCCGTACCTGCCGATACCGCGGCGTCTGCCCCCGGAAATCGATCAGACTGAGACACCCTTCCCAATCGTCATCCAGGGCCGGAGCGAGCGGGGTTACCTCCAGATTGATGAGGACCGTCAGCGGGATGTCCGGGGCGTCAGGGTAGCGCGAGTTCCCCTTCGACTCAATCACAGCAATTTGCTGTGAAACATGGACCTGGGGCGCCGCAACCCCGACGCCTTCGTATTCCCGCATCGTCTCGATCATGTCATCGATGAGGCGCTGGATCTCGGCCTCTCGAATCGTCTCCGGTCTGACGGGCGGTGCGACCTGCCGCAAGACCGGATGCCCTAGACGCGCGACCTTCAGGATCGGCAATCTACACCCCCCGTGGTTACCAAGGAATCTCTTCGATCCCCGCCTCACGATTGGCCGCCCTGGCCAAGGTGAAGAGGAGGTCGGAGAGCCGATTGATATAAGCAATGAGCACCGGCGAAAGCGGCACGTCCTGGGACAACGCGACCATTCGCCGCTCTGCCCTCCGGCAGACAGTCCTGGTCAGGTGGAGCAGCGCGCCACACTCTGAACCGCCGGGCAGGATGAAGGCTCGCAGCGGGCTCAGCACAGCATCGTACCGGTCGATGATCCCTTCGAGTTCTCGAACCCTTCCCTCGCTGATTCCCGTCTTCTCGGCCTTCTCTTCAACATGGCCGCTCGGGTCGGCGAGCTGCGCGCCGACGGCGAAGAGGTCGCGCTGGATCTGCAAAAGGTCTGCCCTGATCGTCTCGTCCGTCAATTTGGCCCTGATCCAGCCCAGGACGGCGTTCAGCTCGTCAATCTCCCCATAGGCCTCGACTCGAAGGGCGGACTTCAACACCCTCTTCCCGCCGATCAGCCCAGTTTCGCCTTTATCACCCTTCCGCGTATAGATCTTCATAATCAGCGCTCAGCCGTAGGTCGGGTTAGCGTAGCGTAACCCGACAACTCGTCCAAATCCCCCGTCGCCCCCCTTAGGGGGTAGAGGGTTTTCACCTGCCGTGGTGCGGCCGTGCCGCATGAGGTGTTCCTCTTAAAAAGCCGTCCTTCCACAATGTCAACGCTATTATAGTCTAAGCCACACACAGGACAAAACGGTTCTTACGCGGTATTCTGTGCCGTTCTGCCGGAAGGAAAAAGCGAAAGGCAGGTTGAAAATCTTGGGCCTACGACGAATGAAGCTGCGTGGATGCCAGGAGAGGGAAGATAAACGTTATCCTTTTATGCGCAATTGGGACTTAGGCAGCTCTGCCGGGTCGCGCCCTGGTAGCTCGTACAACAAGATCGACGTCGCAGTCCAGGACATGAAGGAGGGACAGTAGTTGGTCTATCGTTTTTCGATAGTTGGTTTGATCCATGAGGCGGTACAACTGCGTGGCAGACGTCCCCAGCCGACGGACGATCTCTCGTTTCGAAAGGGGGCTGGCCTGAACCCGCTGTTGGGCTTCGATGGTGAGCTTGTACAGGAGTGCATCCCGTAAGTAGCCAGGATCCTGGTTGTATTCCAGGACCTGCTCCAGGTGCACCGTCCCCTCCATCCCCGACGTGAGAATATACGTGAACCCTTCCCGGCTCAGTTCCTGGTCCACGAAAACCCGTTCAAGGGGATCCTGGACCGTGGGCTGGGGGTCGAGTTTGGCGTAGGGGAAGACCCATGCCCTGGTCGAGGTTGTGACCTCAAACACTTTCTTGCGGTTGTTGCCGGTCACCGCTCGGATCTTCATAGCCGTCCCTCAGACTCAAGCTCTCCAATGAGTTCGATAACCCTGCGGGGTGCCTCGCCTTTCATCGGTTTCAGGTTCTCAAGATCCCACGTCACGATGAACTGTCCGTCGCGGTAGACATGCACGTGTCGAGGTGTGTGGTCCCCCTTCCACGTCACGAACATGTAGCCACCTCGCCGGACCTTTCCCATTTGATATTGTTACCACACACGGTAACACTTGTCAAACGCATCCGGCGTGAAGCCTTGCCTGCCTAACCTCCGCATCAGGGGCGGCAGTGCGCCGTCCCGTACATGCGCTGGCTCAGCGCTCATTTCTGTGCGCTTGCCGCATATGCTTCAGCAATCACGTCAGACAGTATCAGCTTGTGCTTGTCGAGTTCTCCTGGCTGGAGTCTTATGCGGTAGTACCCCCAGCGGTTGTCGTAATCCATGACATCCAGACCTGCTGACTCCAAACGCTCCTGGGTCTCAGGCGAGTTCCTGAGTCTGACCTCAAATCGGATGAATCCCTTCTTTGGACGAAAGACGACAAAGTTGCACGGTTGCCCGTTTCGGGCGAGACCAATGTAGAACTTGTTGTATTTTAGTTCTAGGGTTGGGTCGTGTGCCTTGGCAATGGTAAGGAGTTGGTCAGCCATAGCGACGGTCTTTTTAGATCCCCGCGTCTCCCAGTATGCCCGGTCCGTCGGCTCCTGTCCTTCTTCATCTTCATCAACGAGGCCGAGTGAAAGGAGGTCAACGATAGTCGTGAACACGAGGCCCACCTTGCCGCCCGACTGAAGGGCGCGCATTTGGATGGCGATTAGAGGAATCGTCCCGTTAAACAGGTTGATTACATTGAGGAAGCGGCTCGTAATATCTTCGGCAACGATGACGGCTGTGTGCTCGTATTGCGGATAGCGCTTCCGTTCGATATCCCAGTACTCGATAGTGCGGATGATGTGGCTCTCATCCGTGGCGCCGAGTTGAATCTCGACCTCGTATCGGCGGCTTGACTCCACATCCTGAAGAAGCAAATCGAGTCGTCCGGCTTTGGGCTGCATGCGTTCACGGTCCTTCAACACGACATCCCCAAGTCCGAGTATGGACGGGTCCTCGGCAATCCGGTCTTGGACCCATCGCTCGTTTAGTTCAGGATGGTTACGGATCGAGATCGGTTCGAACTTGACAAAGTCTATGTTTATTCTCCTTTAGCCGAACTATTAGGTATGCTGCCACTAAGCCTGCGGTAAATCGTACCGGATCCAGTCTCATTCCAAGGGCGCGATCTTCTGAAGTTCCTCCTGCGCTCGTGCCCTATCCCAATCGGCGAGAAGCTCCCGCTGATGAAGCGTCGCCCACTCAATCACAAGACCTGTTACGCGAGGCGGCAACCGTCCGGAAAATACGGCCAGAGTTCGGATATCGATCAAGGCAAGGTCGCCGCCATACTCTGCATGAAAGTGCGGCGGGTTATGATCGTCGAAGAACATCTTGATGACGATGCCGAAGAAACGGCTGATCTCAGGCATGGGTGGGCTGGCCGCGTAGCGCAGGGAAAATGTCTTCCGGTTTCTTGCCCGTTACCTTGAGGTAGAGTGCATCCGGGCACAGATCAATCCGGTCGTCCCAGACCAGTTCTCCGAATGAACCGATACGAACCTGATCGAAGACGAGCGGGTCGCGCCACAGGGCGAACACACCCTTGCCGACGGTTTCAGAGAGATCCACAATGCCACATACCCCATCGTCGAATTCCAACTCCAGCCGATACCCTGGCAAGACCTTAACCTTGGAAATCCTTCTCATGACTCAATTTCTCCCCACCTTCACATAATACCAGGTACGAAGTTACCCGGAAAGGACCCTAAGCGATGGCGGCTAATGAGTGGGTATGCTGGCCAGCATACCCCACGCCTCAGAGTTCCACCGATTGCGGCGATTCTCCGTGGTTTCCGAGGAGTTGTCAGGGCGCTCTGGAAGCTGCGAGCGAGCATGATCCGTATGTGCCGTTGCCACTGATCGATCTCAGCGTGGGGCCGGCCTGGCTCTGAGAGGCTGGGGTTACCCTTGGAGGGCGTGCAACTGTTCGAGGGACGCGGTGTCTTCGGCATTGAGATTCAGGGCCGCCATGAATGCCCCGACGGCCAGGTCGCGGTTTCCCAGCCGCTTATAGGCAAGTCCCAGGTGGAAGTGGGAGGAGGAATCCTCAGGATTCTCGGACACCACCTGTGAGAATTCCCGGATCGCGTCGTGCCACATCCGTCTCCGCTCATAGATAATGCCAAGGTCGTAATGCACGATGATATGGGTGGGGTCCGCCTCCAGCACCTTCCCAAAACTCTGTATGGCCAGGTCCAGCTTGCCCAGATGGAAGTAGGACCTCGCTATTCGATAGTTGGCCCAAGGGTTGGTGGGGTCCAGGACCAAGACCTTTTTGGTGGCTTCAATGGCGGCGTGGAACATGCATCGCCCGTAATACCAAAGGCTGAGTTGACAGTGGGCGGCGAGGTACTTAGGATCCAGAATGACCACTCGTTGCATCTCCGCTATCGCTTCCTTCACCCGCCTCGCCTGATGGTACGCCAGTGCAAGCTGATACCGGGCTTCGACGTTCTCAGGATTCAGCTCAACGGCCTTGCAACATGCCTCAAGAGTTTTCGGGACCATCTCGCACTGCATGCAGATCTCCTTCCTTACAGGGGCAGCCAAAACAACTGTACTGTCATCTTACTGCCAGTCTAAGAGGGAGGTCAAGATGCTTTCAAAAAAAACAGCGGGCAGCCATCAGCCGCCAGATGCTCTTTTGGATGGAGGCTCTCGATCCCCTCTTTTCCAAAGGTCACTTTAGTCCGCCTTCTAAATTCGCGCGCTACATCCCTTTGCCTCTGAGGCAGGGTCTTGACCAGCGTCTTGATGGTGACCTGGGACTCGCCGAACGACTAAATGCCGAGGACTTCTGGCGGTTCCAGGATCAGCCAAGCCCACCCGCTCATCCCGACACTGTCACCCTCACCCGCCCTGTCCACTCCTGACCCGGCTCAAGGCAGAGATCCCAGGTCGGCATGGCCGCTACCCCCTGCACGGTTCGTTCGTACCCATCTTCCGATTGCGAAACCGTTGCTACCAGGTGGGTGTATAGGATGACGGGATGGTCGAGTTCGACGCGAAGCTGTAGGCACGGCTCCCGGGTGGACACGGTGAAGCGCTCGACCTCGGCTGCGTACGCTGGATTATCAAGCGAGACGCGCTGGTCGCCCAGCGTGATGAGCGATTGGCCAAAGGCAAGGCTAGGCAGGAAGAAGTTCAGTTCTACCCCGAAGCGAACATCCATGCGATCGCTTCCCTGATTTTGTATCCGGTAGAGGACAGTGAGTCTCCGATTATCCGTGAAGGCATATTCCTTCCGTAGGTGAAGCGGATGGCTGAGACCTGTCCCGAGTTCTGTCGAAGGGTCGGGTTCGGTTCGAACTCGTCCTAATCGTTCAAGGACCACGCCTCTGGATGTCGGCTTGAAGTTCCAGAGGGCCTCGATGAAATCACCCCGCTCGTCCAGGTGACCGCGGACCCAGGCCGACAGCGGATCGGGCCCAGTGAAAAAGTGGTCGAGAAACGCAGCGCGCTCCCATTGATCGTAGCAGAGCCCGTTCACCAGATCGGCCGGCGTCGCTCGCCGCAGGTCGTGAATTCCGGGGATACCTTCTTGCGCCTGCCTGTCGGGTTGCGCCGCCGCGCGTCTGATCAGGTCGTGGTAGGCCTCTGGGCGGCGCGTGAGAGTATTAAGAAGATTGACCTCTCCGGCGAAGTCGGTCCACTCCACCAGCCGACCGCCGCGATGGGGCTGTATCTGGGCCGAGAAGCGGCTGCTCGAGACCCAGACCTCCGGCGCCCCGTCGCAATCGATATCGATCGCCTCTACCTTAAGCTTCTGGCGGCGGCGGATCCGGGCCTCGGCGCGCGCCAGATGTCGCCAGATCTCATGCCGCAAATGGGGCAGGTACAGGCCGCCGAATACCCCGTGCCAGTAGCTGTCGTTACACTGAGCCGCGAGGATCTCAAGTCTGGCCTGCTTCACCCCGCGCCCTTCTGTCAGCAGTCGGCCAAGCGCCAGACCCTTCTTGTGGGCACGGTTCGCCTCGGGATACCGGACCAGGAAATGCTTCCAATGCCCTCCGCGCAGATTCGGCATGAACCGATCGGCATCCGAGCCGAGACGGCCCTTAAGTTCTTCAAATCGCCGCCCCCCATCCGGCCCGAGGGACCATTCTTCCATCTCGATATATGAGCAGGTAGGCAGGTAGCAGAGGCCGGCGGGGCGAACACCTTCCAACGCCTCGCTCACCGTCTGCGATACGAGCCAGTCGCTCGCGCCTTCGAGTAGGTCCAGGAACCCCTTCAGCCATCCGTCCTCGTAGACCCACTTTGCCGTCCCGGGCCAGCCGCCGAACTTCTCGCCATCGTCAGCCGCGATGGCCAGCCGCCCGCCCATCCGTGCGATCCAGCGCAGGTGCGCCTCAATCTCGTCCGGCTGGCGAAACGGGATCAGGTACCGGAGCGTCTTATCGATCGGGAAGATAGCAAGCGACTCGCCCTCCGCTTCGGTGAGGTAGTAGTCGTGCAGTCGCTCGGCCTCAAATCCTGACGTGAGAAAGGCTCGGTCATCCATCAAGACATAGTCGACCCCCGCATCTATCAGAGACGGGATGATCGCACTGTCCCAGATCCGCTCCGTCAGCCACAGGCCGCGCGGGCGAACACCGAAACGGGATCGAAGGCGCTCGCTCATCAGCGTGATCTGGGCGATTCGGTCCTCGTGTGGAATGGCCGCCAGGATCGGCTCGTATAACCCTCCCGACAGGAGCTCCAGTTGGCCGCGCTGAACCAATTCGCCAATGAGATCGAGGTAATCCGGCGCTCGGCGCTCCAGCCACAGTAGAAGCGGCCCGCTCAGATGCAGGGTGAATTTGAGCGTCGGTCTGGCGTAGACGGCCTCAAGGAGAGGTCGATAGGCCCTGTCCATGAGCGTCTGGATCACCTCATCAAAATTACCCAGAGGCTGATGGTTGTGCAGGACAAGCAGAAAACGGAGCTTGTCCTGCACTCTGTCAAGGGTCTGCTCAGTAGGTCTGTCCGTCATATTCCGATGCTCCGTGGGCGAGAAGCGATCGCTATCATCTCAGAGCCCTCATGCTGGACCAGGCGTGGTTGTGGGCTTAAGGATCAATCCGGCCAATGGAGGAATAGTGAGGCGCAATGAGAACGGCCGTCCATGAGTGGGGATCGGTTCTGCCGTAATGCCGCCACCATTCCCGATGTTGCCGCCACCGTAGATCGCGGCGTCTGAGTTCAGGAGCTCCACATAGTAGCCCCCGGTCGGCACGCCGATGCGATAGTCGTGTCTGGGTACGGGGGTGAAGTTACAGACCACTACCACAAAGTCGTTCGGGTCCTTCGCCCGGCGCAGGAAGGCGACGGTACTCCCATGCCAGTCATGGCAGTCGATCCACTCGAAACCGCGATGTTCGAAATCGACTTCGTATAGGGCCGGTTGTGACCGGTAGAGGTGGTTCAGGTTGCGCATCAGTAACTGTAAGCCTTTGTGGTGGGGGCCTTCCGTAAGGAGGTGCCAGTCCATGCTCTGGTCATGATCCCACTCGCGCCACTGGCCGAACTCCCCTCCCATGAATAAGAGCTTCTTGCCGGGATGCCCATACATGTAGACAGAGAGGCAACGCAGGTTGGCGAACTTCTGCCAGGTATCGCCCGACATCTTTCCGAGCAGTGAGCCTTTCCCATGCACCACCTCATCGTGCGAAAGAGGCAGGGTGAAGTTTTCGGTGAAGGCGTAGAGCAGACCGAAGGTCAGGTTGTTATGGCGGTAGCTTCGATGGATTGGGTCGAGCGCCATATACCCGAGCATGTCATGCATCCACCCCATGCTCCACTTCAACCCAAAGCCGAGCCCGCCTACGTAGGTCGGGCGCGAGACCTGGGGCCATGCTGTGGACTCTTCAGCAATGGTCATCACGCCAGGATGGCGCTCGTAGACCAGCTCGTTGAACCGCCGAAGGAAGGCGACCGCCTCCAGATTCTCGTTGCCGCCATGGATGTTAGGGATCCACTCTCCGTGTTTCCGGGAATAGTCCAGGTAGAGCATCGAGGCCACCGCGTCCACCCGCAGCCCATCCAGGTGATAGCGTTCAAGCCAGAAGAGCGCATTGCCCAGCAGGAAGTTGTCCACCTCCTTTCGGCCGTAATTAAAGGTGAGCGTGCCCCACTCGCGATGTTCGCCCTTGCGGGGATCTTCATGCTCATAGAGGTGGGTCCCGTCGAAGTAGGCCAACCCGTGCGGGTCGCGGGGGAAATGGGATGGGACCCAGTCAAGGATCACGCCGATCCCGCGCTGATGTAGGTAATCAACGAAGCACATGAAGTCGGTTGGCGTTCCATACCGGCAGGTTGGCGCGAAGTAGCCGATTGTTTGGTATCCCCACGAGCCGTAAAACGGGTGCTCCGTGATCGGGAGTAGTTCGACGTGGGTGTACCCCATCTCGGTGACGTAATCCGCAAGCCGGTGAGCCAGCTCTCGATAGGTCAGAAAACGATTCCCCTCCTGAGATACCCGCATCCAGGAACCCAGATGCACCTCGTAGATCGCGACCGGTCGCTCAAGCGCGTTCTGATGTGCTCGCGCGTCCATCCACGACGCATCCCCCCACCGGTAGGCATCAATGTTGAACACGCGCGAGGCGGTTCGGGGTGGTGGCTCGAAGGCAAAGGCGAACGGGTCGGCTTTGAGGGCAATCGGCTCGCCGGATGCCGACTTGATCTCGAATTTGTACAGCGCGTCCTCTGCGAGTCCCGGGATGAAGAGATCCCATATGCCGTTTCCGGGATGATTTCGCATCGGATGACGCCGGCCGTCCCAGCTATTGAAGTCCCCGACGACGCTGACTCTTTTGGCATTGGGGGCCCAGACCGCAAAGCACACCCCAGGCACGCCACCAAGGGTCATCAGGTGGGCCCCCAACTTTTCATAATTTCTAAGATGGCTGCCCTCGCCAATCAGATGCAGGTCATAGTCACTCAAGGTCTGGGGAAAACGGTAAGGGTCCTCGATCTCGCATCCCTGTCCCTGCTGATCTACGACACGCAGTCGATAGGGAAAGAGGCCGCCCGCCGTCGGAACGACGACCTCGAAGAGACCATCCGGGTGCACCAGCTCCATGGGCTGGTCCTTGCTCGTGCCATCAGCGGGGACGACCGTTGCCTCCCTGGCATCCGGGAGGAAGGCGCGCACGACGACGCATGGCCCTGAGGCGATGCGCACCTCATGCGGGCCCAACACAGCGAACGGGTCGCCATGCCCACCCCGAACAATCGCCTCGATCGCCTCAGCGGTAAGCGCGGAAGACATCGGTAACCCTGAATGACTCATCTCCCTGCCTCTACTCTCCATGACCGACAGGACGCCGGGACGCAATAGACTCGATAGATATTTTGCGCAGCATAGTCCCAAAGATAACACCATCCTCGCCTTCATTGCAATCGCTGTCCCTGTCCCAAGAACAGCGATAGAAAGTTGTCATTGCGAACAAAGTGAAGCAATCTCGTATTATTGCACTGAGATTGCCACGCACCCTACCGGCGCTCGCACTGTAGGGGAGGGCTTTATGCCCTCCCGATCAACATGGAGATCGCCCCCCCCAGTCTGCGTGCGATGCACAGGCAGGCGCCCCTACGAAGATGTCATGACAGGCTAATGAATAAGGTTCCTCCGGCATTAGCGTGGGTACAGGAGGGCTCAATTAGGGTGGCTCCTCCCCCTCGATGGGGGAGGATGAAGGTGGGGGTATCGGAGGCTTTCGGAACGTAACCTATAGCGTCTCTTGGGCTGTGTGGACGTGTGCTTGTCACTCGCTGACATCGTGCATGGCATACGCCCCCCACCCGCGCCCTCCCCCTCGATGGGGGGAGGGAATGCTGGAAGGCCCGGGTACCCACGGAACACCCGAAAAAACCAACAACGGGTTGCGAAGTCTATCGCTGTCCCTGTCCCAGTGATTTGTGCCTGTGATGTGTGCCTGATGGGGTCCTCTCGCGGCATATGGCGTGGGTCGGCGGGGGTGACGCTATACATGACGACGTAAGTCTCAGGCAGTTTGTCATTCCGGACTTGATAAGCCTGCCCCGTACTTGATACGGGGGAATCCAGTGCCTTTCTGGATTCCCGCTTTCGCGGGAATGACGTGCGTTGTTGCGACTTATGACGCAATGTATAGCGTAGCGTTTCAGTAACTACTCAGGTGTTTAGGCTGTAGGCTGAAGGCTGTTAGTCTTTGTGCATGGACCGAATCAAGGAGCCCAGAACCTTTTCGGTCTCCATAATTTTCGCGTCGCATTCGAAAAACGCCTGGCTCATCTGTGTGCGCGTTCCTACAGTCTATCTACCTGAATAGGTGTTTAGGCTGTAGGCTGAAGGCTGTTAGTCTTTGTGCATGGTGCGTTCCTACAGTCTAAAAGCCTACAGTCTATCTACCTAGAGCAGTTACCAGCCTACAGCCTATCTACCTGAGTAGTTACGATATTAAGTCAGGATCAAACGCCTGCACGCATGGATCAACCGCCTTAAAAAGCAATCGGCTGCACCCGATAGTTACCCGGTTTTTGAAGTCAGTTCCCCCTCGATATACCGATGGATGATGCCGGA